>CAYSQU010000058.1:0-4756 GCA_964433365.1 uncultured Gammaproteobacteria bacterium | reverse complement strand
CCTCTACTTCGTGACCCAACTTTGTCAACTCACTCGCTGTCTGAAACACAACATTCCCCATTCCGCCGTAGTATGGAGGGTAAGAACAGACGATTTGGGCGATTTTCATATGGTTTCACCGTTGTCATTCCGAGCGAGCGAAGCGAGTCGAGGAATCCCTTTCCAACACCTCTGACAAACTCTTATCCCTTACGACATTAGTTATACTTCTGTTCAATCCTTCAATCTTTACGCTGAGTCTGAAAAGAATATAAAACACCACCACTAACGAAACGTACAGCAACAAATCCGTTCCACGTCCAATGCCAAAAGTGTTCGCGACAACTGTTAACGCGTTTGGCAACCAAACAAAGACGACGGCGAGAAGCCAAAACGGCGTCCAAAATATTGCCGCGCCAGCGCTTAATAATCCGGAACGTTTTTTTGAATAGACAGAGATGATTGCAAACAAAGCAAATAAACTAAATAAAATTTGAAATAAAATTAACATAAAAATTACTTAATAAATTTATCTAACAACAAATCGCGTAAAATTTGCAAACCGCCTACGGCGCATTGCCCATACTCACTATACCGCACTGAGACGGGAAATTCAATGTACTTCAACCTGTTCTTCTTGACAAGCGCGACAATCTCCGTAGCGTGCGCCATGCGGTCTTGGGTGATGCGGATTGAATCCAAAGCTCGGCGGGTGAGGATGTGAAAGCCGTTGTGGACGTCGGAGAGACGTGAATCAGCAATTAAGTAATTAAGTAATTTGGCGAGTGGTAATATAAAAAATTTCTTAAAAAATGGCAGATTTGCTTGTTTGCCGAGAAACCTTGAGCCAAACAAAATATCTGCCCCCGACTCTTGGAGCGCTTTAAGCGCTGGCGCGATGTCAGATGGGTCAAACTGGCCATCGCCGTCAAAATGCAAAACATAATCCGCGTCTATCTTGCGCGCGTATTCGTGGCCTGTTTCTAACGCGGCGCCCTGCCCGCGATTGATTTCATGACGCAACACAACAGCACATGTCTTTTGCGCCTCGATAAAAGTGTCGTCGGTTGAACCATCATCAACCACCACCACTTTATCAACATGTTCAAAAAGGCCCCGCGCCACGGAGCCGATTGTTTTCCCCTCATTATAAGCCGGAACTATCGCTAGAAACATACCGGTGTTTAAGTGCTCAAGTGTGATTTAGTCCGACCATTTCCTTGCTCGCGATCGCGTAGTCAGCAGTGCGACGCAAGCCATCTTCTAAACGCACCAACGGAATCCATGCCAATTGTTCTTTGGCTCGCGTCAAATCAGGCAGACCTTTGGAAGTCAGAAACACCATTGGCTCTTCAAATTTTACAGAAGAGGTGGAGCCGGTCATTTCAATTATTTTATGCGCCACATCTTTCATCTTCATCACTTGGTCATGACCTAAATTCACCACCGAGACCTCCGGACCTGTGGACATTAAACGGACAAAGCCATCAATCATATCAGAGACAAAACATAACGACTGTTCCAAATTTTCATCGCCGTAAATCACTAAATCGCGGCCTTCCAGGGCATCAGTAATAAAATCCGGAATCAAAAGTCCGTCGCGTAATTTCATTCTAGGACCATAAGTGGTAAACACGCGCGCTATTTTTCCATCTAAACCATAAACCTGCCGATATGTCTCAACGCATGTTTCCGCGAAACGTTTGCCTTCGTCATAACAGCCACGCGGAGACAGGTGATTCACTACGCCCTCATCCGTCTCTTTAAAAACCTTGCGCGCGGGAGTTGGCGGGCCATAGACGACAGAACTGGACGCGAAAACATATTTTGCTTTGTATTTTACAGCCAAATCCAACGTTGCTGTCATTGCGTTGGAGTTGGCCCAAAGTGAGTGAAGTTTTAGCTTCTCAAAATTCTTCGGACTGGTTGGACAAGCCAAATGGTAAATCTCCTGCACGCCCTGAAAACGCACCTTGAACTTGGCGAGTTCCGGAAAATCATCCAAATCAATCATCCTGTTGACATCATATTTCAAAAACTCAAAATCAGGATATTGCAAAAGATGATCAATGTTCTGCACATTAGAATTAGACAAGTCGTCAACGCAAATCACATTGGCTTCTTTAAGCAAACGCTCGCATAAATGCGAACCCAAAAATCCGGCCCCGCCGGTAACAAGGACATTTTTCTTCTCAAAAATTGGCGTTTCTCTAAGCATACTATTATTATATCACATCACTAAACAATAGAACAATAGAACAATTACAACAACATCAATATCCAATTAGCTTCATACCGCTCTTTGCTTTCTTCCACATTCCCCTTTCCTCTAACCGCCGTAATGGAAACAACGACCAAACACTCACTAATCGTCCCTGCGCCGCCACTATCAGCTCATCTTTATTATCGCCATTATAATCGCCAGACAACATTTCTACTTTAACGCCCTTTTTAAGGCCATCAAAGACGGAAAAATCAAACATCAGACGTCCGTCATGGTCTCGGACTGAGGCATATCCAGGATCAAGAGGGTTTTCAAAAACTACTCGTTCGTCTTGGCCATCATGGTCAAAATCGCCCTTAATTTCTTTTGTTGATGACAAAAAAGCTCCTTTGCCAGCTGTTTTATGCAGCGCCAAAGCAAAAGTTTTTATCGGCCGCGAGCTTTTTATATTATCAACCGCGTATTTCACGGCTTTGTCAATCTGTAACAGCCCCTTACCAAACAAATCCGCGTAGACCGCCTCGTCTTGTCCGGGTGTGTGATGCACAGTTGAAAGGATAGAAAAATAAATTTCTTTAGCGCCCCAGCTTGGCTGAATGCTTTTTATAAGCGCTGCCGCGCCGGAGACCAATGGGGCGGCAAATGAGGTGCCGCTCCACCCATCTTTGTAACGTTTAGTAAGTCCATTAGTCGGAGAAAAACGAACGGTGCTGGAAACATTAATTCCCGGAGCTGTGATATCTATACAATCAGAGCCGGTATTTGAAAAACGAGTCACGCGGTGTTCCGGGGTGACAGCGCTTACGCCCAGCACCATTTGTCCGCCAGTTCCCAAATCCGCGCATATTGGATATAACGGCGACGCGTTTAAAAAAGTATTATTATTGCCGGCCGCGGCCACGACAACCACGCCTTTTTCATACGCGTATTCAACCGCTTGTTTAATATCATCTTTATCGCCATTTTCATAGCCAACGGCGCTGATATTAATAACATCCGCGCCATTATCAACTGCGTAGCGGATTGCCGGAGAAAGCGGCACAATATCTCCCTCTCCGCTATTATCCAAAATTTTAACACTCATTATTCGCGCGTACCAACTAATACCGGTACCATCTAAACCGTTATTACCAACCGCGCTGATAAGGCCAGCCACAACAGTACCGTGACTAAACACATCTTCTTCCATTTCCGACTCACTTAACGCTTCAACATTCGGACGCGGGTCATTATTATTATCCACAAAATTCCAACCCCACACATCATCAATAAAGCCATTATTATCATCATCAATTCCATTGCCAGAAATTTCATCTTCGTTTTTCCAAGCATTATCCATCAAATCAGGATGAAGAAAATCCACGCCATTATCTACTACAGCCACAACAACGTCTCGCGAACCAATCGCATAATCCCACGCCTTGTATAATCCAACATGCTCATACGCCCACTGCTTCGCCTCTGGGTCATTCGGCATCACCGCGTTGGCCTGTTGCGCCACAAACAAAAAGCAGATTATTATCAACAATCGTAGTCCTTTACACAAATTAAGGAAAATCTTAAATCTTAAATCTTCAATCATAAATTAATAAGTCCGCCGCTCTCCGTTATCACTTGTGGCCGATAAATACTCTCCGCGGCCGTTCCGCTTAATCCGCCGCTGGAAGAAAACGGAATATTAAACGTCTCTTTGACCACAAATTTTGAATCAAACCGATTGGCAGTAAAAACGCTATCAGAGACACTGTAATATTTGCCATCGCCGCTTGCGTAATACAAGCCGCCGCTGGTTTTTTCCTTTACTAACGCGCCTTTTGGATATGAATAAGTGCCGACAGGCAAACTTGCAAACTTACCGCCACCAACAGGATTATAACCCTTTATCACCTCCGCGCCATCTTTAAAGCCATCACCATCCGTATCATTATTCATTGGATCTGAAAACCAATAGTATATTTCTTCATAGTCGCCCAATCCGTCCTTATCGCTGTCCAATTCATAATCGCTTGAGCCATATCCATCTTCCGTCGACTTATCTACCCAGTCAGCGTCATTATCAATCATACTATTTGAAAAATCGCTGTTCACGCGGCTGTAAACGCTTCCTAAAACTTCCGGCAAAACCAATACTCTTTTTTTCCATTTTGATCCATATAAAATTTGCGCGTGAGTGTCTGACCAAATCGGCATCAGGCGGCAACCCGGTTCAACCGCGTATTTTCTTTCATTATTGCCAAAACGCACCAACCATGTGCCTTGACGGACGCAGACAGGACTGCCGACTGAATATTGCTGTAATTTCGCGTTGCTGACCTGTAAAATATTTTTGAAATCAGAATACCAAGAATGATAAATCGCGCTATTGAAAAACGGATGCAACTTGCCGTCAAAACCAAGATAATAAATGGTGCTTGTTTGGCCTTTTAGCAAAGTACCCTCGGCCAAATAATTGGTTGGTTGTTTGTAAGTGATTTTTTTACTCACAGTTTTGATTGCGCCGTTGCCATCCATAAATTGCGCGTAGACCGTTTTATCGCCTGAATTAGAAGTAAG
>CAYSQU010000057.1:0-4931 GCA_964433365.1 uncultured Gammaproteobacteria bacterium | reverse complement strand
GACATGGAGATTGCCGGTCGGTTGAGCGCCGGAGACGATGGTTGGTTTAGTCATATAACATTGATTACACTGATTTTATAAAATTACACAGATGATAAACTGTATAATCAATGCTTATATTTTACTCTATTTACACTTTAAACACAAGTTCAGTGCATTTAGAATGGCAAAAAAACAGACATATCACGATTGGTTAAAAAACCACCAGCATACATATTTCTTTTGGTATTTTTTAAGTCATCAAAAGTAACGTTTTTGTTTTTACCGCGGTTGCGAATAAAGATTTCAATTACCCGCATAAAAAAATCATGCGTCACAAACAGAAACTCTCCGTCTGGAATCTGAGACAACATTTTAAAAATTAAAAAGACGCGCTTATACGCATGCTCGGCATGTTCACAATAATTCCCTTTGGCCATAGCGGCAAACACACTACTATTTATTTCACTCAAATCTTGAAGCGCGCAGTCGGTCGTCGCGCAAATTCGACGTAAGTCAAAATTAATCTCACGAAGTGGGGACAAAACACTCGTTGCCATCCCTTTTTGAAAAACTAGAGCGCAGTAGTCCGCCACCAAAAAGGCCGTTTCTTGACAACGTCTTGATGGACTGCAAAAAATCCTTTCAATGCGCTGAAGAGGAATTGTACTTGCTGAATCTGCAATCAATTTTACCGTTATATCAACATCAACCTGCGGGTTCAATTCTCCAGAAGCCAACGCCGCCAAAACACTAAACGGCATTTCACCATGACTTTTGTATGGCAACAGTGGCTTGCCGTGCCTTATAAAATAAATCATAAATATAAATGTGATTGGTGTGGGGATAGCGTCAGAGTTGACGCTATCCCCACCCTTAAACCTCCTTTATCTATTTGTTGAGGATTTCCACGATTCCCTGTGGGCCGTTAACGCGCACATGCATACCAGTTTTCAAGATATGGGTCGCGGACGGCACATTAAGCACAGCCGCGATCCCCATCTCTCTTGCGTAGATTGCGCCATGGGCCAGCAAACCACCAACTTCAGTAATCAATCCGCCTGTGCGGCCGACTACAGCCAACATGGGAGACCACGCAGGATCTGTCGTTACAGTCACAAGAATAGAACCTGGACGTAAGGCGGCGACTGCTTCACGGTCATCCGCGTTTCGTACAACCACCACCCTGCCTTCGGCCACTACACTAGTCACGCCAACACCACTTAGAACATCGTGGCCATTAGCTTCGGGCGGTCTGCCAACCAAATTCAAGTCCTCAATTGGCAGAACCGAAGGAACATAAAGCGACTTATGTTCCTCTCTAAGCTGGCGACGGCCTTCCGCCAAATACTTCTGTGATCTTACACCAGAAGAAAACGAAAAACGCATTTCTTCGGGCCGCAAGTAAAAGATCAGACCTTCGTCCCAACCCAACTGCTGACCAATCTCTACGCTTAGTGCGCGCAACTTGCAATACCCTTTCAAGTATTCAAATTTTACCATCTCGCGCAAAGCCAGATAAGTGCGCGCGGCGCGCACATCTGCCGCCAATTCATCGGCTTTCGAGCCGGCGTGCTTAAGGACCAAAGACAATTGCTCTTTACTGCGTCCGATGTTGCTCTCCAACTCTTCCCGCGGATTACCGTTGATGTGTTCGGCTAGCTGTTGAAGCATTTGTGGCTGCTCCACATAGCGCGGAACAGAAATCTCCAATTCATGCATACTAAGATGGCCAAACTCACTCAATACATTGTCCATGGAAACACGCCCATCGCGCAAATCAGCCAGTGCGACATTGAAACGCAGGTTTGGATTACATTCCAGCGGTATTCCGCTAGTCAGAATGTCGAGGTGCGCCCTGCCATCGATTGTGCCAAACAACTCAGTAAGCAATCGGCGAAGACGAGCAAATGCGAAGAATCCAAGCCGCGCGACTTTGACAAACATCTTGCACGCGTTGCGCCGCAATTCCTCACAAATCCGCTCATACTGAAATCGCAATTGCACTGGTTCTTTCGTGGCGGTGCCCACAAAGAGTGTGGCCATATCCCCTCGCCACTGTGGTAAAAAGTTTTGCTCGCATTCCTTGGCCAGCGAGGCCTCAAGTAGACGCACGTTGTCGAAAAAGCGATCATATGTTTCTTTGTACCTTTGCGCATTCTGTTCACCAAACAGTTGTCGCAAGAATTTCAATGATGGATTCTGTTCATACAAAACAATCTCTGGATAGTTAGCCAAACTTGAATTTGCCCGTATTTCCAACAGATAGTGGCCCACTATCTTGCAGTAATCAGACAACGGAATACCTGCGATGCGATAAGAAAAAGCGTCGTGAATTATACTGCATCGTGGTTGACCGCCAACTAATATAGAAAACCCTTTCTCAAGCTCTCTACCAATGTCATACCCCATCTCGTTACGGCCAGTACGAATAGCGCCATCACCATGCGCGAAACAGCAGGTGAACAAGCCAAATGCCATTGGCGTTGGATGTGGCGTGAGCAATTCAGCAATGTTCTGATCAGTCAAAACATCCTGCAAACCATACGCACCGCACACATTCAAACGCGCCATTTCATCTCGCATTTCTCTACCCACCGATTCAACAGCTTGCGCGCGTGTTAAACTTTTTATTGGCTGGGATTGCGCTGACGCAAAACCAACCAGTGTGGTGATATTGCGGCTCTGCGTAAGATAAACCGTGCCTGTGCCACGCTCAATTGCCCACTCCACGTCCTGCTCTTCTTCAAACATTAACCGAAGAACGTTGCCGCATCTTATCAACTCTGAAATCTGCGCTGATGACAACGACGGAACAGAAGCACCCTCTTCTTTGATAATTTCCATACTTGCAAAATCAACGTAATAACGGTGCGGTTCGCGTTTGCCAGACACCAATGACTCGCCAACCCCCTGCACCGCCTCAATTACCGCGACTCCACTTCTTGCGCCACTCCGCGGGTCTTGCGTGAACAAAACACCAGCAGTGTCCACTTTCACCATTTCTTGAATGACCAGAGCCAGAGCTGAACAGCTGGTACAAGAAGTCGCGGCGTATGCCTTTACCGCGTCGCTGTCACGCGCCAACGCGCAATCCAACATCTTCTGAGCCAAATCGTTGCGATTCACAAACAACTCTGTCCGAAACTGACCTGCCCACGATTTTACGCCATCTTCACCAACAGCAGAACTTCTAACCGCAAACTCCATGACATCAGTGTTCAAAAAACTGCTGATTTTGTCCATCATCGCTGTTGACACGCGACCGCATCGCAGAATTTCATCAACCTCAGAGATGGTAATAACCATGCCGCCTTTCACCGGCAATCCAGCATCCAACATTTGACCCAATCTCTTTGCCTTCCCGCCAACCAGATTAACCGACTTCGACCCAGCGTCCGCAAGGTAAATCATGACATCCTCCCAAAGTAGATTGTAAAGAACAAAAAGAACTTTTCCGGACTGTCCAAGAAAAGCTCTTTGAAGACTTTTTAGCAAAATGTCAAGAATGCGGACGCAAGCGACAAGTGCCAAAGAAGTCTTCGAAGAACCTTCCTTGAACGATTTTGTCCGCATTCTAAATTAAACCAGTATAATGAATCCTTTGGGCGGCGGAGACGCTGAGCTTTCGCCCGCGTCCCCGCCACCCGGCCCTACCACCAGTCGTCAGGATCTCCGCCCCACATGTTCGCCTCCTTTCAGCAGAACAACATGTTCATGCCAATACTGCCATGATGACCCTTGCCAGAATACTGGCGCGCGATCCGCGACAACTCTGCCGGCGGAATAAACGTGTCAGTACCCAAGCACACCGTTTCACCACATACCAGCTGACCGCGCTCGCCAACATCCTCACCAACATCTTCACCCTGCTTAGAAACCACCTGACTTTTACTCATTGTTCCCTCCACAAAGAACGACAAAAAAACTGCCGCAATCGGGCAGTTAGTTCGCGAAATAAAAACCAAACTCACTGCCCGTCAAAGGCAGACCACCAAGAAACAGAACTCATAACGCAAATAACATGACTCATATATTTTATCTAGAAATTATCTTATTAACTTTAGTTTTTTTCTTTAACTCGCCAGCGCCGCGCTCAACAGTGGCAATTCCGACCCCCAAGTCACGCGCAATCTCTCGTTGGGTCTTGCCTTTGACGAGTCGCTTCAAAATCTGCAACCGGCGTGATAGCTCGTCAAATTCAGATGGCGTAAGCAATATGTCCAAAAACCTCCGCATGTTCTTGTCGGTCTGAATCTCCGCCAGATTATGAACGAGGTCTCTCTTGAAATTGTCCAACGACGCATTTTTCATATTATGTACTTGTGTACTATTACATAAGTACATTACCACACATAAAAAGCCCTGTCAAACAGGGCTGTGGATAACTAATGGTGTCTTATTTTAATCTTTTGATTTCTTTTCCAATCTCTTTTATAACTTCTTTATTGCCAATCTCCCCATCTAAACTAAAGACAATAAATACCTTGCCATTGTATTTTTTCTCAAAATCAACAAAATTTGCTTTCATTCTTTCTGACACGGAATAATTTCCGAAATTAGCTTTCGCGGTTGTAGGTTTAATTTGTATGCCAAAAGCTTTTTTGCCCACAAACCCCAAATAATCTATATCGCCAGCATGATCAAGGTCATTATCACTTTCAACAAACTTTACTTCTGGAAAAAGTTTTGCTAATCCATCGTTGACAACGGATTTTTCACGAACAAAACCGTCATAAATGCGATTTATTGTCAGATTATAAATATAATCTTTACAATCTTGTAATGATAGTTCACTGAAAGTGGCTTTCCACTCAGGTATAACAACCTCGATAATTTTTTCATGCAACCTTACGCCCAGTTCTGTCAGCATTTCGGGCGTAATTTTTATTGGATTTTTACTTTCAGTAAACGCCTTTTCAAAATACCAATTCTCCCAATCATCAACTGTC
>CAYSQU010000056.1:0-5025 GCA_964433365.1 uncultured Gammaproteobacteria bacterium | reverse complement strand
TTTCTGTGGCGCGTTCGGCATTGTCGGCCAAAATAACTATTTCATTTTGTCCGCGCACTTCCAAAAACCCGCCCGAGACCGCCAAAATCTGTTCGCCATCTTTATCAACAATTTTCATTTCCCCGGCTTTTAAGACCGACACTAACGGAACATGGTTAGGCAAGACAGTGATTTCGCCATCCATTGTTGGTATACTAACCTGAATAATCTCATTTTCGTAAATGACTTTTTCTGGGGTAGCGATTTTGAGCTTGAGCATTTTCATAATTATTTTACTTCTTCAATGCCGCCCTTCATGTAGAAGGCCTGTTCTGGCTTGTCGTCGTGCTTGCCATCTAAAATCTCGCGGAAGGCGCGGACAGTGTCGGCAACTTTGACATATTTACCCTCAAAACCTGTAAACTGTTCGGCGACAAAGAATGGTTGGGATAAAAATTTTTGCATCTTGCGAGCGCGGGCAACTGTCATTTTATCTTCGTCCGCCAATTCTTCCATACCCAAAATCGCGATTATATCCTGCAAATCCTTGTAACGTTGCAAAACACGTTGGACTTCCAGCGCTGTGCGATAGTGTTCCTCGCCAACAATATTTGGGTCAAGAATTGTAGAAGAAGAATCCAACGGATCCACGGCCGGATAAATACCAAGCTCGGCGAGTGAGCGATTTAAAACCACGGTTGAGTCCAGGTGAGCAAATGTAGTGGCTGGGGCCGGGTCGGTTAAGTCATCGGCTGGCACATAAACGGCCTGCACTGATGTAATTGAGCCCTTGGCGGTTGAGGTGATACGTTCTTGCAAAGCGCCCATTTCTGTAGCGAGGGTTGGTTGATAACCAACGGCAGATGGCATACGGCCAAGCAAAGCCGAGACCTCGGAACCGGCTTGAGTGAAACGGAAAATATTATCAATAAAAAGCAACAAGTCCTTGCCTTCTTCATCGCGGAAATATTCGGCCATGGCAAGCGCGGTCAAGGCCACGCGGGCGCGGGCTCCTGGTGGTTCATTCATTTGTCCGAAGACGAGAGCTGTTTTTTCTAATACGCCGGACTCTTTCATTTCTTTGTACAAATCATTACCCTCGCGAGTACGCTCGCCAACGCCGGCAAACATAGAATAACCACCATGCTCTTGAGCAATGTTGCGGATTAATTCTTGAATAACCACTGTCTTGCCTACGCCAGCGCCGCCAAATAAACCGATTTTTCCACCTTTCAAAAACGGACAAAACAAGTCAATTACTTTAATACCTGTCTCAAGAACTTCTGATTTAGTGGATTGTTCTTTAAAACTTGGCGCGGCGCGATGAATTGGGTATTTCTTTTTGGCTTTTTCATCACCCTTGCCATCAACAGGTTCGCCAATAACATTAAACATGCGGCCCAATGTCTCGGGTCCAACTGGCACCAGAATTGGCGAGCCGGTGTCAGTCACTTCTGCCCCGCGCGCAAGGCCATCGGTAGTGCTCATCGCGACTGTACGCACCATGTTGGCGCCCAAGTGCTGTTGCACTTCCAAAACCAAGACCTTGCCATCCGGCATTTTGGTTTGGAGCGCGTTAAAAAGCTCCGGCAATTTATCTGGAAAATGGACGTCCGCGACGACACCGATAATTTGAGAGACGGTACCTTTGTTTTGTGACATATATAAATAAATTATTTTTAATTTAAGTAATTTTTATGGAACACAGATTACCATGATTTCCATGATTTACCGAGATCCTGGCGAATCCGGGTAATCCTGGAAATCTGTGTTCTATCAACCCAAGGCAGCAGCTCCACCAGCGATTTCTGCGATTTCTTGCGTAATGCCGGCTTGGCGCGCTTTGTTAAAATTCAAATTTAATTCTTTAATCATATCTTCGGCCGCGTCAGACGCGTTTCTCATAGCCATCATGCGGGCAGAATGTTCAGAAGCAGACGATTCTAATGTGGCTTGATAGATTTGGGTTTCAACAAGGCGTGGCAAGATAATACGCAGAACTTCGGTTTTGTCGGGCTCAAATAAATACTCACTCATCCGGAGTTCGGTTATCGGAGTTCGGAGTTCGGAGTCGCCAACACCACCAAGCATTTTTTCTAAATCAACTTCAGATATTGGTAACACCTGCCTTAATTTCGCAATTTGTAAAATAGTTGATTTGTAATCAGTGTAGGCAACGACCACTTTGTCGTATTTTTTATTTTGATATTCTTCAATCGCCATTTTGGCAATTAGCATTATATCTTGCAATTTTGGCGTGTCGGAAAAGTCAGTATAAGCCGCGACCAAATTAAAACCCATTTTTTTTGCAAACTGCGCGCCCTTTTTTCCCACACCAATCATATCTATTTCAATTTTGTCTTCTGGCGCAATTTCTTTACCTTAAATCCTGTGTTTGCTAATATTTTTTGGATCATGCAATTGCGCGGCTGTCTTTTTGATTATGTTAGAGTTAAAATTTCCGCAAAGACCTTTGTTGGATGTGACTAAAATCACTAACAGTTTTTTTACTGGCCTAACTTCAAGTAAAGGCAATTCAATTTTTTCTGTTTTAGACAGATGAACTAAAAGATCCCAAGCCATTGTGGCATAGGTGCGAGTATTCAAAGCCGCATCAACGGCTTTCCTCATCTTGGCCGCGGCTACCATTTCCATGGCTTTCGTAATCTTTTTGGTATTGCCAACGGATTTGATTCTTCTTTTGATTGCCTTCGTATTAACTCCCATAGTTTATGGAACACAGATTTTCATGATTACCATGATTTACCAAAATCTCGGACGATCCTGGAAATCATGGTGATCTGTGTTCTATTATTTTTTAAATTCGCTACAAGCTGATTTAAGCTCGCTCTCAACTGCGTCATCCCAGTCCCCTTTAGCAAGTTTGTCCAACAAAGCTCGTTTTGACTTGTTGAAAAATGCTAAAAACTTTTTCTCTGTCTCACGAATATCTTTTACATCCACAGTATCAAAATACCCATTATTTACAGCATAGATAACCGCGATTTGATCTTCCACGGTCATTGGCGAGTATTGCGGTTGTTTTAAGAGTTCGGCAATGCGCTGGCCGCGGTCAATCTGTTTTTTTGTCTCCGGGTCAAGATCAGACGCGAATTGCGCGAAGGCCTCCAACTCACGAAACTGCGCCATAGCGAGTTTTAATTTGCCAGCCACTTTTTTCATCGGTTTAATTTGAGCCGAACCTCCGACGCGGGACACGGAAATACCAACGTTTAGAGCGGGACGAATACCACGATAGAATAAATCGGTCTCCAAGAAAATTTGGCCATCAGTAATTGAGATAACATTGGTTGGAATGTAAGCAGTCACATCTCCGGATTGTGTCTCAATAATTGGAAGGGCAGTGATTGAGCCGCCGCCATTTTCTTTATTCAACTTGCATGCGCGCTCCAATAAACGTGAGTGCAAGTAAAATACATCACCTGGATAGGCCTCGCGTCCTGGTGGACGGCGGAGCAGGAGTGAAATTTCACGATATGCCCATGCCTGTTTGGTCAAATCATCATAAACAATCAAAACGTCTTGGCCTTGGTCGGCAAAAAATTCTGCCATGGCCACGCCAGAATATGGCGCGATAAATGACATAGAGGCAGGATTGGATGCGCCTGCCACGACCACAGTGGTATAATCCATAGCGCCTGCTTCTTGCAATTTCGCCACAATGCGCGCGACTTTGGATTCTTTTTGGCCGATCGCGACATAAATACATTTCATGTTTTGGCCTTTTTGATTGATAATCGCGTCAACCGCGATTGCTGTCTTGCCTGTTTGGCGGTCGCCGATAATAAGCTCGCGTTGTCCGCGTCCGATTGGAATCATTGCGTCAATCGCTTTGATGCCTGTCTGGACTGGCTCGCGAACCGGTTCACGGGTCATTACGCCCGGAGCAATTTTTTCTACAGGATAAAATGTTTTTGTCTTAATTTCGCCCTTGCCATCAATCGCCTGACCCAACGCGTTCACAACACGGCCAACCATTTGCTCACCAACTGGAACTGACAAAATTCTTCCGGTGCGCTTTACAGTATCGCCTTCTTTGATTTTTTTATAATCACCCAAAATCATGGCGCCGACGGTCTCCTCCTCAAGGTTAAGCGCGACACCATAAACCTCATTTGGAAACTCAAGCATTTCCTGCGCTTGGCATTTGGTCAAGCCACTCATGCGGGCAATACCATCGCCGACTTCAATCACAGCGCCAACTTCTTCCACTTGCACTGTTTTTTCAAATTCAGCAATGTGTTTTTTTAATTCCGCGACGATTTGATTGGTGGACATATTTTTTCGTTGTCATCCCGACCGAGGCCTTTGGCCGAGTGGAGGGATCCCTTAATTATTTAAAGATTTTTTTAAAATCAATAATTGTGACCTCAACGAGGCATCAAGTATCTTGTCTTCTGTTCTTACCCTTACTCCTCCAAGCAAATCTTCATTGATGTTTTCTGTCGCCTCAACACTATCCCCAAACACTTTTTTTATGCCGTTTAGCGTCTTCTCGTCCAACTTTCTGGCTGATTGAACTTCTATTTCCACAATCCCAGCTTGTTTTTTGGAATATTTTTCAAATTCTTTAATTATATTATCAACGCGGGAAATCTTGTGCGCTCGCGCCAAAAGGGCCGCGAATTCCGCGACTGCTTTGGATAATTTTTCGCCCTTAGCGCCCTTCGTTACTTCATATAGCGCTTGCGCGAGTTGTGTGTTACTTGTCTTTTTTTGCATAATCCATTTATTTCCCTCTCCTTCTCAAAGGAGGGTTAGGGTGAGGTCTGGTCAAGCGAGTGCCAGACAGACCTCTCCCTCGCCCTCTCCTCTGCGGATGGGAGGGAAAAATCCCTCTACTTTTTAATTTTCTTCAACGTTTCCTCTATCAACTCCTTGTCCTTCTTCCCATCCAACTTATCTCCCAAAATCTTTTCTACAGCCGCGACAATTAAATTCGCGGTTTCGGACTTAATTCCTGCCATAACTTCTTCTTTTTCAATCTGTATATTTCGCTTGGCTTGATCTACGACCAATTCAATC
>CAYSQU010000055.1:0-5026 GCA_964433365.1 uncultured Gammaproteobacteria bacterium | reverse complement strand
CATCATTTCGCCGAGCGAAGTATCTATGGCGCTGGCAACTTCGGATTTGTTTGAGCCGATGACCGGCAGTTCAACTTGGCCATGAGCAATGGACTCTTTTTTATCAAACTCTATGCCCAAATCAATCGTCTCCTGCGTCATGTTTGACTGCGCCAAGCGCGCGATGTTTTCAAATTTATTTTTTTGAATTCCTTTTGGCTTTACTTGCACAAAATCCATACGGCCCAAATATTCCATGCCCAAAACGCGGAAAACAAAATCTATTGGCGAGGTGCAAATTTTTACGTTTGGATGGTCAGTCATGCCAGACGGCTCAAAACGGGTGAACGTGTAATTATCAACTAATTTTTCCAAAGGCACTCCATGTTGCAAACCCATTGAGATGGAAATTGCGAACATATTAAGCATGCTGGAAAAAGCAGAACCCTCTTTGTACATGTCAATAAATATCTCCGCGAGCTTGCCATCCGGATATTCACCGGTTCGGAGCCAAAGCTGGTGCTTGCCGGCGATTTTCGCGGCAACCGTAATACCTCCGCGCTTGGCCGGCAACGGACGTTTTTCACCATGCAAATATACACGCCTTTCTGTAACAGTTCCGTCTTTGCTGTATGATTCCATTGGCGGAGAAGCGTGCGTGTGACTGCTTAAAAGCTCGCTTGCTTGCCGAATCGCGTCCGCGACATCGTCCGCCTCGCTTAATGCCTCGCGGATCATTGGGTCTGCCACAATCATTGCCTCTTTTGTCTGTATCTTTTCTTTGCCCGGCGTAGCTTTAGCGAAGTCGGGTTCAACTTTTTTTGTCTTATTAACAGATGCCATTAGCGGCTGGCTTAATTTACAGCCATCGCGATAAAGCGCCACTGACTTTAATCCAAGCTTCCATGCCTGTTCATAAGCGATTTTAATATCATCAAGCGTTGCTTCATTCGGCATATTGATTGTTTTGGAAATCGCGCCTGACAAAAACGGCTGAGCCGCGGCCATCATTTTTATGTGTCCAAGATAATGAATAATACGGGTCCCGCGCTTGCCATTTTTATTAGCAGTGTCAAACGCCGGATAATGCTCTGCTTTGAGATGCGGAGCGCCTTCTATTGTCATCATCCCGCAAACATGTTCGTTCGCCGCTTCAATCTGCTCATCTGTAAATCCAAGAGCGCGTAACATATTAAAATTGGAATCATTGTAAATTTCTGAAGCCAAACCAACGCGCTTCATGCAGTCGTCGCCCAAATTCCAAACATTAAACACAAACTTAATATCAAACGCGCCTTTGAGCGTGTCATTTATTTTTTTAATATCCTCGTCATTAAATCCTTTGGTCTTAAGCGTGATTGCGTTGATGTGAGGCGCGTGCGTGATATCAGCCGTGCCTCTCACATAATTTAAAATATCATTAATTTGCGATTCAGTGTGGCCGAGCGCTTTAAGAGCGGATGGAACCGACTCGTTCACTATTCTAAAATATCCTCCACCAGCTAATTTTTTAAATTTAACCAAAGCAAAATCCGGCTCAACGCCAGTGGTGGCGCAATCCATTAGCAAGCCAATCGTGCCTGTTGGCGCGAGTAATGTTGTTTGCGCGTTGCGATAACCATATTTCTCACCCCACTCCAAGGCCTCATTCCAGGCCTCGCGCGCGGCCGTGATAAGATACGCGGGCGCGTATTCTGGTTTTATTCCTTGCGGGGCAACTGTAAGCTTTTCGTATTCATCTGTTGACGCGTTAAAAGCCGCCCGACGGTGATTGCGGATAACGCGCAACATGTCCGCTCTATTTAATTCAAATTTTGGAAACGACCCGAGTAATTTTGCCATTTCCGCGCTGGTACGGCATGACTCGGCCGTCATAATCGCGGAAACACACCCAGTAACCGCGTAGGCCTGTTCTGATTCATATGGCAAGCCGGACATCATTAACACAGAACCAAGATTGGCATAGCCAAGGCCGAGCGCGCGAAAATCATAACTGCCTTGCGCGATTTCTTTGCTTGGAAATTGCGCCATTAAAACGCTGATATCCAAAACCACAGTCCACAAACGCGCGCCATGACGCAAGCCATCTATATCAAACGCCTGCGTTTCCGCGTCAAAAAATTTTCCCAAATTAAGCGAAGCCAAATTACAGGCCGTATTATCAATAAACATGAATTCCGAGCAAGGATTTGACGCATGAATTTTACCTGACTGTGGACAAGTGTGCCACTCATTAATGGTGCCATCATATTGCACGCCCGGATCAGCGCACGCCCAAGCCGCGTAAGCGATCTGGTCCCACAAATCACGCGCTTTCAGTGTCTTGCAAACCGAACCATCAGTGCGCCAAGTTAAATTCCAAGAACTATCATTTTTCACCGCGTCCATAAATTTATGCGGCACGCGGACGGAATTGTTGGAATGCTGGCCTGCCACGGTTTGATACGCCTCGCCTTCATAATCAGACGGATAACCCGCGGCCACCAAAGCCGCGACTTTCTTTTCTTCTTTAACTTTCCAATTAACAAAGACCTCAATGTCAGGATGGTCTAAATCCAAAATCACCATTTTGGCCGCGCGCCTGGTGGTTCCGCCGGATTTTATGGCGCCAGCTGCCGCGTCGCCGATTTTTAACCAACTCATCAGGCCGGAAGAAGACCCCCCACCTGATAATGGCTCACCCTTTCCGCGCAAACCGGAAAAATTCGTGCCTGTGCCAGAACCATATTTAAACAATCGCGCCTCGCGGCTCCACAAATCCATAATCCCGCCTTCATTTACCAAATCATCTTTGATTGACTGCACAAAACACGCGTGAGGTTGCGGATGAGTATACGCGTCTGTGGAGCGCGTCATCACGCCAGTGTCTGGGTCAACAAAATAATGTCCTTGCGCCGGACCGGTAATGCCATAGGCCCAATTTAAGCCGGTGTTAAACCATTGAGGAGAATTTGGCGCGGCCATTTGCTTCAACAACATCACGACAAGCTCATCATAAAAAATCTGCGCGTCAGACACAGACGCAAAATATCCATAACGCTCGCCCCAATAGCGCCATGTGCCGACTAAGCGGTGCACCACTTGTTTAACGCTTTTTTCAGGTCCAAGCATGGGAGACCCGTCAGCGTTAAGTTTGGAAGTGCCGTCTTCATTGTATTGCGGAACACCTGCCTTGCGAAAGTATTTTTGCGCCACAATGTCAGTCGCCACCTGCGACCAACCCTTTGGAATTTCCAAATTTTTCGCCTCAAACACCAGTGTGCCATCTGGCTCGCGGATTACCGAGGAACGCTTCTCATATTCAACTGACTCAAACGGGTCTTGTTCTTCTTTGCTAAAATACCGCTTAAAAGTAAGGCCAGTAGCCGGATTATACGCGAATTGAATATCCTCGGACTGTCCAAGATGCGTGCCTTGGATAAATTTGGAGTCAGTTGGGCCCATATTTGAATTTATAATTTTTAATTTTCAATTTTTAATTCACAGATACTACATATAGTGATACAACAGGTGTGTATACCACAACATATAGTGAAAGTAGGTACGGTGTATTATATCACAGACGCAAAACAGTGGCAAAATAATTTTACGACATCAAAAAAATGCCCATGTTTGGGCATTTTTCACGCTTGTTGAAAAAATGTTCAATAGTTATCCACAGTGTCTAATGAATGAGCTCTCTTCTCCTCAATCATACTTCTTGATAAACCTCTCACCCGACCTTTCGGGCGAAAGGCAGAGAGAGACCAAGAAGTATGATTGAAAAGGAGAATTAACAATTGTGGATAATTGTTAGCGTACCAATTAGCGGTTGCTGACAATTCTGCTTTTAAGCTTACTCTTGCATAGAATTGCCATATTATCCTATGATAAAGAGGATATTTACTCACAATCATAAGATATTATGCAAAAAAAAGACGAAACAGATGCATGCGATGCGGGTCAATGCAAACAAAAAGAAACGGGTATAGGAAATTAAAAAGCCGGCAAAGGATTCATCGCTTTCTCTGTCTTGATTGCAACCATAGTTGGACATTCACATCAGCAGAAAAAATCAATGCGAAAACAGAAAAACAAATTATCCGCGAGAGCATGGAAAGAGCGAGCGTCCGAATTCTTGCCAGACGTTTTTGCAAAAGCAAGACAACTGTAATCAGTGGCATTCACGCTGTTTGCAAACACCTTGCTGACAGCGTGACATTGGCCGGCAAATTAAAACCAGGGTGGTCCGGCGTTCTAGTTGTTGACGGCAAATGGATTAGAGCGTATGACCCGGCCAGCCAGAGGATAATCAAAAAATTATCCAAAGAAGAACGCAAACGTCTGCATCGGTTTGTGTGGTTGCTTGGCGTTGACTCCGGCACAGGGGACATACCAAATCATTCAATAGCAGAAGAGGAAACCAAGATTGACATCATGATGTACTTTCAGGACTTGAAAAGGATGGATTATCCGCTAAAAGCAGTGATTTCTGACGGTGTCCCTTGGTACGGACAAGCTGCTAAAAAGATCTTTGGCAAACAAGTAATTGTCCAGCATTGCACAAGACATTTTCTAGAAAGATGCCGAGAGAGAATGCGTGAAAACGAGTTAGGACTTAAATCCGAACGCACCGCAATGCTGATATATTTCATCAAACATATTATTGAGGCAAGCCGAATAGGCGAGGCGAAAGCGTGGTTGAAAAGATTAAAAAGAAACAAGCGTGTGTTGATTAGAACACAAACGCAAAAATGGATTTTAAGGAGGTTCAAGCAAGAGGCAAAATATCTGACCGCCCACCTCCTGCATCAGGGATTAAACATTCCCCACACCAACAATGATGTTGAAAACATGATCGGTCAAGCCGAGAAAAGACTATCAACAATTTGCCGGTTCAATCACTGGCAAAATGCAAGAGATTATCTTAACGCATGGACACTGTGGAGACGATTCGCCCCATTCACTGACTGCAGGGGCAAAAGAAAAAACAGAAATGGAAAAAGCCCACTGGAATTGGCCGGAGTTGATACCAACGGAATTAATTGGACAGAGCTTTGAGAGCAAC
>CAYSQU010000054.1:0-5122 GCA_964433365.1 uncultured Gammaproteobacteria bacterium | reverse complement strand
TTATCCGTGGTACATGGCAATTTACAAGGGCTTTGTCGCGGCCGGTATTGGATTGATAAATATCTTTATCGCGTTTTATATTTTGCTTAAAAATTTAATTATTGGCAAGGGTTTGGCGTTTGATGTGTCTGGTCCTGTAGGAATCGCGGTAATGGTTGGCCAGAGCGCGAAGCTTGGCATCAATTATCTTATTAATGTTACGGCCATGATTTCCTTATCGCTCGCGGCCATAAATATTTTGCCAATTCCAGCGCTTGATGGCGGCCGTATTTTATTTATTATTATTGAAAAAATTATCCGCAGACCTGTGAATAAAAAAGTTGAGCAATACGCGCACCTGATTGGCTTTGCGCTGTTGATGTTATTGATAGTGGTGGTTACGGGGAGAGATATATTGGGGTTGATAAAGTAGAGACGCACTGCAATGCGTCTGTACAATCTAACAAAAAAATAAAATATGCAAGATAGTGTTTTAAGTTTTACAAAAAAGAGAGTGGAGAAAATAGTCGCGGACTTGTTAGTTGGCGAGTGTGAGGATTTAGCGGAATTTTTTACAGATGAAGAACGATTGAACAGCTTTATTGATTTATTTGTCGATCAATTTGACGAGCGCGAAGTAAATAAATGGATGTTGGAAACAGTGGTTGAATTAAAAGCCACACAATTAAATAAGCCAAAGGAAAAGAGAAAATTTTTTGGTTCTGTTGAGCAGATAAAACAACATGCTGAAGAATATATAACAAAGGAGAAGGAGGAATTGCTGGCATTGGAGATGCGGTTAAAGGATATGATTGGAATTATTTTACGCGAGGTTCGTTTGCCAGTCAGGGACAATAGCGTTGAATTGAATTTAGAAAAAGATAGTAGTAAAATCATTGAGTGGAAGCCAAGAAAAGATAAATAAAATTTTTATTATGAACGATCAATTACAAAAAATTAAAAACGATTTTTTAAAAGGTCTCGGTGAAATTAAGACCATTTTGCAATTAGAAAATTTAGAGCAGGCATTTTTTGGCAGAAAATCCGGCAAGCTCACGGAAATAATGGGTGAACTCAAAGAATTGTCAGGCGAGGCAAAAAAGGAGTTTGGACAGCTTGTGAATGAACTTAAACAAGAGCTTGGAAAGTTATTGGCAGATAAGAAGCGAGAGATGGGAGATAAGGAGATGGGAGATATTTTAATTAAAGAAAAAATTGATGTTACACAGCCAAAATTGCCGGCCAAAGAAGTGGGGCATTTGCATCCAAACACAATAATTCAAAACCAATTGGAGGATCTGTTCACTTCCATGGGCTTTATGGTGCTTGATGGTCCGGAGTTGGAAAGCGAATATTATAATTTTACGGCATTGAATATGCCACCTAATGACCCTGCGCGCGATACGCAAGATTCCTTTTATATTAAAGACCATCCTGATTGGGTAATGCGCACCCAAACGTCATCTATGCAAGTGCGCGCTTTGCAAAAATATGGCGCGCCAATTCGCGCAGTAGTGCCGGGTAGATGTTTTCGCAATGAAGCCACTGACGCGGCGCATGAACATACATTTGATCAATTGGAGGGTTTGGTGGTTGATAAAGAAATAAGTATCGCGCATTTGGTTGCGGTGATGAAAGAATTATTAAGAGGTGTGTTTAAACGCGATATTGGGGTGCGTCTGCGACCCGGGCATTTTCAGTTTGTTGAGCCGGGATTTGAGTTGGATATAAAATGTTTAGTTTGCGGCGGAGTTGGGTGTGGCGCGTGCAAGCATGTCGGATGGATTGAGACACTGCCGTGCGGTCTTGTGCACCCGGAAGTTTTGCGTCAAGGCGGGGTTGATCCAAAAAAGTGGACCGGCTTCGCGTTCGGACTCGGCATGACGCGGTTAGTGATGCAGAAATATGGCATTGATGATATACGTCATTTGCAAGGAGGGGATTTAAGGTTTTTAAGACAATTTTGACAAAACACAGATACACAGATTTTGTGAGTGCACATATCGCGGATAAACACAGATAAACGAATTTGATGTGAACTCACAGATCACAGATTGATATTATAATAGATAAAAATTATTTAATATGGAGGGGAAGTTATTTTTGGAAAAGGACTTAAGTTACAGATTGATGGGTTGTTTTTATAAAGTGAGAAATTTGTATAGTGGTGATCATAGAGAAAAAGTTTATGATGAAATGTTGGGCGAAGTTTTAAAGGAAGAAGGGTTGAATTTTGCGGATAAGCCGCAGATTCCACTTTATTCTTTACAAACTGGTAAAAAGATCTCATTTATTGTGCCAGACAAACTGGTGGAAAATAAGATAATAGTTGAATTAAAAGCAAAGCCGTTCTGTAATTTGGACGATATTAACCAAGTGAGAGAGTATTTGAAAATTACAGAGTTTGAAATAATTTATTTGGTTAATTTTGGAGAAAAAAATTTTAAACCAAGAAGATATATTTATACAAACGATAATAAGCCATTCCTCGCGCAGACAAAGCATCTGTGATCTGTGGGATTTGCTCAATTATCTGTGAATCTGTGATTATATGTTAATAAGTTACAATTGGTTAAAAGAATTTGTTAATCTCCCTGACTCGCTGTCTCCGGAAGAAGTTGCCTTGAAATTGACCATGAGCACGGTTGAAGTTGAGGGTGTCAAAAAACAGGGCGCTGGTTTGGAAGGAATTGTGGTTGGCAAAGTAATTTTCGAAGAAAAACATCCAAATGCTGACAAGCTTAAAGTTTGTAAAGTTGATATTGGGTCCGAGCAAGTGCAAGTGGTGTGTGGTGGATCAAACGTGCGTGAAGGAATGTTGGTGGCATTGGGAAAAGTTGGAGCAAAAGTAAAATGGCATGGAGAAGGGGAGTTGGTAGAATTAAAGCCGACGACAATCCGTGGTGTTGAGTCGTTCGGCATGATTTGCGCGTCAACTGAGATTGGGTTGGGGGAGATGTTTCCGTTGAAGAGTGAGAAAGAAATATTGGATGTTACGGATTTTGTAAGATCCAGATATCCGAATAATCCAGATTTACAGATTGGTAAACAATTGAGCGAAGTTTTGGGTCTAGACGACGTAATATTTGAAATTGATAATAAGTCAGTGACAAACAGGCCGGATTTATGGGGGCATTATGGAATCGCACGGGAAGTGGCGGCGTTGTTTAAGCACAAATTGAAAGATTATAAAGCCAAAGAAATTAAGAAATTAAAAGGAATTAAAGAAATTGATTTAAAAATAAAAATTGAAGACAAAGAAAATTGTTTGCGGTATATTGGCGCGATGGTGGGCGGAATAAAAATAGCGCCATCGCCAAAATGGATGCAGGAAAAATTGACTGCTTGCGGTGTGCGGCCGATTAATAACATCGTGGATATTACGAATTATGTTACGTTGGAATTAGGCCGGCCTTCGCACGCTTTTGACCGTCGAAACATGAAGGACGATACGATTATTGTTAGGCGAGCAAAACAAGGCGAGAAATTTACTACTCTTGACGGACAAGAAAGGGAGATGACTGACCAGATGTGCATGGTTTGCGACGCGGAACGCGCGGTTGATTTGGGAGGAATTATGGGCGGATTGAACAGCGAGATTAAAGAATATACCACAGAAATAATTTTGGAGCTGGCTAATTTTAATCCAGCCAATATCAGGCGCACGGCAAACGCGCTTGGTTTGCGCACCGAGGCCGCGGTTCGTTTTGAAAAGGGCCTGCCTCCGTATTTAGCCGAAGTTGGCATGTGGCGAATTATTAATTTAATCAAAGAACTGATACCCGGCGCGTATTTAATGAGCAAGATTGTTGATGTTAATTATCAGAAAGAACATTCAAGAAAGATTGAATTGCCAATGGAATTTTTAGATAAAAAAGTCGGAGTAAAAATAGAGAAAAAGACAGTGATTGATATTTTACAGCGTTTGGGATTTGTTGTTAAAGCAAAGAAAAATGTTTTGTCTGTCGCAGTTCCATTGTGGCGTCCAGCCAAAGACATTTCTATTCCAGAGGACTTGGTTGAAGAGGTGGCGAGGATTTATGGTTATGACAACATCAAAACAGAACTGCCGATGTTTTCAATCACTCCGCCAGAGCAAAATAAATTGCGTTTGTTGGAGAGAAAAATTAAGAATTTGCTGGCTTTGGAGCACAATTTCACAGAGGTATATAATTATTCATTTGTTTCGCCAATCACAATAGAGAAATTAGGCATTGATTCCGCTGATTTGATAGAATTGGATAATCCGGTGGCGAAAGACAGGCCGTATCTTCGCGTCAGTTTACTACCTTGCCTTTTGGAGAATACAGAAAAGAATGCCCATTTTGCTGATAACATTCATTTGTTTGAGGTTGGTAAAATTTTTGAGAAAAATAAGCCGGGGATGCGCGTCAAAGAGAACAGTGATGAGTTGTTGCCGGCCCAGCCAACCCATCTTGGTTTGGCTTACGCCGAAAAGGGTGTTGACAATCCGTTTTACACGCTTTCCGAAGCAACTATCTCCGCGTTAAAACAAGTTGGGTGCGTCGCAGAATTAAAGCCGGCTACGGGTGAGCTTGGTAAATTTATTCATCCTGGCCGTCAAGCGCAAGTGTTGGTTAACGGCGTTGGCATTGGCGCGATTTGCGAAGTCAGTCCGTCATCCGCGGAACGTTTAGGCCTTGAAGCGCGCGTTGCTGTCGCCGAGCTTGATTTGGACGCACTGCTTCCGTTTGTTAACGATAATACTCAATATCATAAAATATCCCAATATCCTTCAATCGTCCGCGATATCGCGTTTGTGATTGACAAAAAAGTCCAACACGCGGATATTGTTTCTGCTTTGCAAGCCGTTGACCCGCTGATTCGTTCAATTGAATTGTTTGATGTGTTCTCTGGCGCCAACATTGATGATGGCAAAAAGAGTTTGGCGTATCATATTACTTATCGCTCGGACGACAAAACGCTTGAATCGGGCGAAGTGGACGTTATTGATGGAAGCGTGGTGGGTGTGGTGGAGAAAATGGGTGGGAAAGTGAGACAGTGAATTTGACCCATGATGCTGATAGCATGAAGCAAAGACGTGTGTCGGGTTATCTGGGTCGTGCATAATGACAAAAAGTGTGGTATAATAAAGACATCTAATTTTTAAGGAGGAAAAAAT
>CAYSQU010000053.1:0-5128 GCA_964433365.1 uncultured Gammaproteobacteria bacterium | reverse complement strand
ATATAATCAAGACAGTAAAAAACAACGCGTGGCTACGTAATAATTTGACTGACGCGAGCCAATCTGCGCGAACTCTTTTTGAAAAAAATGAAAACAATGAACAGAGAAACATAAATATCACTAACCAAACAAACGCGACCGCGAATGGCACAAATAACAAAACATAATCAAAAATCATCACATAGACTGAATACGCGGCGCAAGACAAAATCATCAAAAGCACGGCTCGCGACACAGCCAGCTTCTTTTCTCCAACATGAATTGACGCGATAAACGCGCCTGTAATCAAAATCACGAAAGCGGATATTTGACCGACAGATAACATCTGATGAAAAATAAACCACTCGCCAAGAAGCGTAAATATGGGTATTAGATTCCACCAAACATTGATACGGGTCGGCTCTTCTATCTTCATTGCCATTAAATATGGCAACCCGCCAAAAGCGTACGCAACACTCGCTATAAATATCAAAATCAGATACTTTGCTGACGGAACATAAAAGCCAATCCACGGAGCCAACAGCAATCCAATGATACAGCCAACTAACCAAAACCAGAAAAAATAAACAAAAGGGTTGGTTATCTTTTTGCTCATTATGTACTTGTCTCCCAAATTGACTATTGCCCACAAAAAATGCGCGCCAAGCGCTAAAAAAATCCAAAACATAGATTAAAATTCCTAATTCACCCAATTACCTAATTCACCTAATAAAACTTGAAACTGATATGAAACTATGATACCATAAGATAGTTAATTTTGAAACACTAATTACTAGTATCTTTTATCTTATGAATAAATCAAAACTATCTGACTTTGACCCGCAAATCAAACAAGCAATAATGCACGAGCTAAAACGCCAAGAAGATGGGCTGGAAATGATCCCATCTGAAAACTTTGTATCGCTCGCTGTGTTGGAAGCGTTAGGTTCGGTTTTGACAAATAAATATTCCGAGGGCTACCCGGGCAAAAGATATTATGGCGGTTGCGAATTTATTGATGATGTAGAAAGATTGGCAATCGAGCGGGCAAAACAACTTTTTGGCGCCGAGCATGTAAATGTTCAGCCATTATCAGGCGCGCCAGCCAATATCGCCGTGTATTTTGCCTTGCTCCAACCAGGTGACACAATTTTAGGCATGGACTTATCTCATGGCGGACATTTGACGCATGGACATCCGGTTACTTACATGGCAAAGATTTTTAATTTTATTAGATATAAAACTAACACGGAAGGAAAAATTGATTTGGAAAATTTAAGGCAAATGGCTCTTGAACACAAGCCAAAAATGATTTTGGTCGGTTATAGCGCTTATTCGCGCGAAATTGAATACGAAGCCATTAAAAAAATCGCTGACGAAGTTGGCGCCATTACAATGGCAGACATCGCTCACATCGCCGGCTTGATCGCCGCGGGTGAAATGAATAACCCTGTTCCACTATTTGACGTCGTAACAACAACTACCCACAAAACATTGCGCGGACCACGCGGTGGTATGATAATGTGCAAAGAAAAAATCGCCAAAGCAATTGACAAGGCAGTGTTCCCGGGTTTTCAAGGCGGACCGCACGAAAATAATATCGCTGCCAAGGCCGTGGCATTCAAGGAAGCACTGGAACCGTCATTCAAGGACTACGCGCGCCAGATTAAGGCCAACTCGAAAGCGTTAGAGAAGAAATTTAATGAAAACGGCTATAAATTAATGTTTGGCGGCACAGACAATCATTTGCTTTTGATTGATGTGACACCGAAAGGTTTAAGCGGCAAAGAAGCCCAAATCGCCTTGGACAAAGCCGGCATTACCGTGAACAAAAATATGATCCCGGATGACACACGCTCGCCAATGGATCCGTCCGGCATCCGTCTTGGCACGCCAGCGCTGACCACACGTGGTATGAAAGAAAGTGAAATGGAGATTATTGGTGATTGGATTAATGAAGCGATTGTGAATTGGAAAGATGAGGTGAAGTTGGGGGAGATTAGGGGCAGGGTGATTGAGTTGACGAAGAAGTTTCCGTTGTATCCTGAGTTGAAATAACACAGATACACAGATTTGATACTGATGCACAGATCACAGATATGATATATAAAATTGCTGATGAAAAAAAGATGATAGAATTTGGGAAGACATTAGCCATGGATTTGAAGGGCGGCGACGTGGTTTTGCTGTATGGCGACTTGGGAGCTGGAAAAACAACGCTGACGAAAGGAATTGCGCTGGGGCTGGGAATTGCGAATAATATTGTGAGTCCGACGTTTACGCTGATGCAAGTTTATGATGTACGAAATACGAAAACTACGAAATTACGAAAATTGGTACACATTGACACCTATCGTCTTGAAGATGAGAAACAGTTATATGAAATCGGCGTGCAGGATTATATCGGCGACCCGGAAACGGTTTGCGTGATTGAGTGGGCGGAGAAGATTAAGACCCTCCTCGAAGGCAAAAACATTATCAAAATTAAAATTCAACACGAAGATAATAATGAGCGCACAGTATTGTTGTCATTCCGAGCGTAGCCGAGGAATCCCTTTTCTGTGCTTCCGAAAGGGATCCCTCTACTCAACCCGCTTCGCAGGTCTCGGTCGGGATGACAACCGACAACAAACCCGGCGGTTAGGCCGGGCTTTGTGTTAAAATTTATATTTTAGAATTCAAATCCTTTTTCCTTTTCTTTCTGATCCTTTCTCTTACGGTATGCAAAAACAGTATGGTACTGGTTTTTCATTACTTCTAATTCGTCACTTTCACACAAAACAAATCCAAATTTTTTAAGGTGCGGCTCTATAAATTCTATTCTTCCGCCTGTAACATTTTGTCTTTTTAAATCTGCTAACAAATATCCAAATTCATTAATTTCCTCCAATCTAATACGCACACTTTTAATAGACCCATCTTTTGACTTAAAAAATAAACTGTCAACAAACAAAAAATACTTGCCATTTGGAATTTTATTCCATTTGTCCCGAGTATTACTGTCAGTAATGTTATCATCCATCAATTCTGCGCTTGTCGCTTCAACCACAGCATTTCTATGAATATACGTCATCAAATCCACCGTCTCTCTTCCTTGTTCTAACTGTTCTCTTCTTTGCGCAAGTTCCTCTTTCGTGCCAATAATAACCGCGGCATTGTCTTCCCAACCATCTTTGTTTACTGCTTCTTTGGCTCTACGATATTCTTCTGTTCCCTGTTTAGGAGAACTGTCTGGAACCAATGGTCTTTCAGCTGTCATATTTTTTATCTTAAATAAGTAAAACTCACCATCTATCATACCCCCCCCCCGACGCATTGTTTCAAATTAAAAGAGGGGATGTTATCCACACCCCTGTTTTATTCGTGATATTCGTGGGGCCTCAGCCCATTAGCGATATCCTATCTTCTCAACCGCATATCTAAACATCACCCTCGGCATTTTGTTCGCGTATTCATCCAAAAAACCTCTCAAGACATTTTCATCTCGCTTCCCAACTTCCCGCAACATCCAACCAACTGCTTTGTGCATTAAATCATGTTTGTGAGACAAAAATATTTTTGCTAATTTAATTGTGTCTGTAAATTGCCGTTGACGAATAAAAGCATAAGTAGACACAATAGCGACGCGTTGGCTCCACAAATGATTTGTACGCGCTAATTTATATAA
Source organism: uncultured Gammaproteobacteria bacterium (assembly GCA_964433365.1). Lineage (GTDB taxonomy): Bacteria > Patescibacteriota > Patescibacteriia > Magasanikbacterales > UBA922 > CAYSQU01. The sequence goes on along the minus strand of CAYSQU010000053.1, from coordinate 1,482 downwards.
CACATCGCGCGGACGAGTTAGTAAATAATTTCCTAAAATTTTATAACAAGATAAATCAACTAAGTCCCAATTATTTACTCGGTCTAAATGTTTTAAATAAAAATCAACTATTTTCTTTTGCTCACTCTCGCCTGCCTTCTCAATTTGATAAGTCAAAATAATCAATCCGGTCAACCTGTCCTCGTGATATTGACTCGCCAATAACTTATCCACATCCTTTAACTTGGCTAATTTATAATATTTTTTTGCAATTTGCCTTTGTTCTGGCACAGAAACACAAAGCATTTTATCGCCTTCGGCATACTGCCCTTTTCCGGTCTTAAAAAAGCTTGAAAGAATAACTAGTTTCTCTGGCCTAGCATATTTTCTTAATTGTCTTTTCATCTCATTAACTAACATATTATTTGGATTTCACGAATGCGTATTAGTGTTATCCTTTTTCACCGAATATTCGCACCCACAATAATCCTGCCTATAAATCCCCTTTTCTCTAACTAACTGATTCGCCCGGTCTTGGCGGCCGTCTTTTTTCCAATCCACAGAGTAAAACTTAATTTTATGCGCTTTGGCAAACGCCTCGCCAATTGGATTGATAATATCCGCGCTTTTGTTGCGCCCCATTGTCAAACTAGTGCCAAAATAATGAAAACCATTGTTTTTCGCGTATTCAGCGGCTTTGGCTAAGCGGAATTTAAAACAAAGAGAGCATCGCTCCTCGCCTTCTGCTTCTTCTTCATGACCAATAATCGCCTTGCACCATTTTTCTGCTTCATAATCCATATCTATCATTGAAATTTTCCATTCTTCACAAACCTGCACAACATATTTCTTGCGCTTTTCATACTCTTCTAATGGAAATATGTTTGGGTTATAAAAAAAGACAGTTAAATTGAAGTGATTTTTCAACTCTTCTATTACAGCAACGGAGCATGGGGCGCAACAGACATGAAGGAGGAGATTAAGCATATTATTTGGATTTCTCTAATGGGCTGCGGCCCAATTTTTCCCTCCCCTTCTCAAAGGGGAGGGCGAGGGAGAGGTCTGGTCAAGCGCGCCTTAGTAAATTAACTTTGTGGTTTGGTTTTCTCTCTTTCTTTGCAATGGTTCACAATGTCTTGCCAGACGCTTTCTAAATGTTTGTAGACCTGTATATTGGTGTAACGGATAACTTTGTAGCCGAGTGATTCTAACTTTCGTTGTCTTGAAAGGTCGTCTGTGTATACATCATCAAATTCATGATACCCGCCATCTAACTCAACAATGATTTTAAGCATGGGACAACAAAAATCAACAATAAAATTCAAAATGCTAAATTGTCTATAAAATTTATAACCTGTCCTCTTATTTCTTAAAGCAAACCACAAAAATCTTTCTGCTTTTGTTTGACTTTGACGAAGCGACCTGCGCAATTCTCTTTTTTTAAAAATATTCAATTTGTCTGCCATAAATTAGTGTGTTTTCACTCGCTGGCCAGACCTCTCC
>CAYSQU010000052.1:2382-5155 GCA_964433365.1 uncultured Gammaproteobacteria bacterium | reverse complement strand
AATCATCCCAACAGACCTCACCCTCGCCCTCTCCTTCCGAGGAGAGGGAAAATTTGAATTAAAACCACCTTCTCAATCCACGCCAATACATCTTTCTTGAGGCGTGAATCGTCTTTTTTGCTTCACGCGTGTATTTAAAATTTTTAATTATCTCCCACCAGCATTTAAACAAAATTACCGGACTGGTTAGAAGCAGATAAACAAATTTTTTAAACTCAAACCACAAAATAAACGGGGAGTCCAACAAAAAATTCTGCCAGTACTCGTTCTTGTAAAGCGTGCGCAGATGATTTTTGTAAGAATGAAAACGCACGTATTTTGATTGCGAACGTTTGTTTTTAGCGGCCGCGAAATCACCCAATGTTTTTGGACCCGCGCCAGTCCGATCATGATAAGCGACCGCGTCAAGTAAAATATAAGACGTGTAGCCGGCATTGCGCAAACGATAAGCCAAGTCCAAGTCCTCTTTGTATGAGTGATATGTCGGGTCAAACATGTTATTTCCCGGCTTGCCCTGCGTAGCTTTAGCGAAGTCGGGCAATGACAATTTATCAATCGCGCTTTTTCGATACATCGCGAAAGCGCCAGACACGCCAAACACCTCTACCAACTTCTTATCATACATATCGCGCACATCTTTACTTTCACTGTCTTTAGCCCATCGTTCGCGCGTCAACCATTCCACTGCCCTGCGATTGCGCAGTAACTTTATGCCAATCGCGTCAATGTCAGAAGTGAATTGCTTCGCTTCAAAATCCCATCGCATCAAACGCGCGGAGACAGTTGAAACATCATGGTGTTGGTCTAAAAAATTCACCATTTTTTCCAACGCGTCTGGCATTAAATACATATCTGGGTTTTGTAACAAGACATATGGCGCCACGGTTTCCCTATAACCGACATTATGACCGGCCGCAAAACCAACATTCACGCCCTGCTTCAAGACATGATATGGCTTATTAAGCGCTTTGAGATTGTCTTCCACCAATCGCAGAACATCACCATCAGAACCGTTATCTATGACCAACATCTCCCAATCCTGAAATGTCTGTTTTTTAAGGGACGCGAAGAGATGCGGAATGTAGACTGATTCTGTTGAACTATAAACAATTAAGTTGATGGAGAGTTTTGACATACAATTAAAATAGAGGCCATTTTATAAAATACTTTATCATTGAGGCGATAAACCATTTTCGTTTTTGCGCTGACGAGATGTTGCGGAACGTCTGACCTACATAGTCAACGCATTCAACAGAAGGATTATAAACCACTTTGTAGCCGTTTGTCCATGCCTCGCGGCATAAATCAACATCTTCAAACCATATAAAATATCTTGGGTCAAAACCCCAGCCAAGTTTGTCTAATAACTCGCGCCGGACGAACATGAATGACCCGCGCACTGAGTCCACTGTCTGCTTTTTGTTAATATCTAAATCAGCGTAGAGATATTTATTTAAACATGATGGAAATAATTTATTGATCTTCAATAAAATACAAATTTGGTCAAACAATTTTGGAAATCTGCGCGGCAAGGCGTCTTTATTTAATTTTCCAAACTGGTCAACTAATTTCGGTCCAACAATACCCACTTTCGGATGCGCGAGCATGTAATCATACAAAACTTTGAGCGAGCCGTGGCGAACGATATTGTCTGGATTCAAAAACAACACAAAGTCCCCTGTTGATTTCCAAAATGCCGTATTATTTCCTCCGCCAAACCCCAAATTTTTTCCATTTTCAATAACTTTTACATTTGGAAATTCTTTTTTTATCATCGCCACCGTATCATCAGTTGAACCATTGTCAGAGACAAGGTGTTCAATATTTCCCTCCCCTCGGAAGGGGAGGGCGCGGGAGAGGTCTGTCCCGTACCAACCCGTATTCACCGACGCCAAATTCTGCCTAAAAATTTCTTTTTGGTAAGTCGCGGTATTAGTTGTGACTGTGATTATTGATAACTGCATACACTTTATTTTCCCTCTCCTTCTCAAAGGAGAGGGTCAGGGTGAGGTCTGGTCAAATGAGTGTAGCTGAGCGGGGAGGGAAAAACTTTATAATTTTAAATATTCTTCCAACGCCTCTTTCCACTTTCTAAGTGTGGGCATTTTGGTGTTTAATAAAATACAAAATCTTGGCCTTAGCGCTGGACGCGGAAACTCGCTGGCTGGCACTGGAACGAGTTTGGGGCCGTGACCAAACAAGGCAAAGATCTCTTTGGCCCACTCAAACCACGTGCAAGCGCCCAAATTCGCGCAATGATAAATTCCGTATGGTTTTTGGTCTTCAAATAAAGCCCGCGTGAATTTAGCCAAATCCTGCGCGTAAATCAAAGACGAGATTTCTTCATTCACCACCTTAATCTCTTGTTCACTTTTTTTACTCAACATTATATCAACAAAACTTGGCTTGCTGTTTGGACTTGTTCCGCGCTGGCCAAACAGACGCGACAAACGGATAATATAATACTTGCCGCCAACTGCCTGCACGGCTTTTTCACCCTCGTACTTTGATTTTCCATACTCGCTCGCCGGATTCGGGACATCATCTTCTCTGTAACCACTTTCTTTTTCACCATCAAAAACATAACCGGTAGAATAATTAATTAAAATAGCGTCTATTTCTTTTGCGACATTCGCGAGCTTACCAACTGCCTCCGCGTTAATTTTATACGCCAGATCTCTTTCTTCTTTTTCTGCCTTGTCAACATTATTATAACCAGTGGCATTAATTATCACGTCCGGCTTGACTGTTTTTATTTTTGCTGACAAATCAG
>CAYSQU010000052.1:0-2282 GCA_964433365.1 uncultured Gammaproteobacteria bacterium | reverse complement strand
GTGGCATTAATTATCACGTCCGGCTTGACTGTTTTTATTTTTGCTGACAAATCAGACGAAGTAATATCACCGTCTTTTCTGTCCCAGGCGAGAACTTCATAACTGTCTTTGCTTAACTCTTCTTTCAACGCACCGCCAAGCGTTCCGCCTGCGCCTAAAATAAGTACTTTATCGCGCTTCATAAAGAAAGGGTATCATATCAATTTCTTGTATTCGTCATAATTCTCTATATAATCACTCCTATCTTCATTGTAATTTGTAGACGAAAGCGCGAGCACCAAGGCGTCAGCAGTAAAGTCCTTAAACCCATGCCACACATAAGCGCCGACGTAAATTCCATCTCCCATCTCTAATCTCACATCTTCTTTCCCTTTTCCACAATCAATTATCACAATACAACTCCCCTTTTGCATAATAAAAAACTCTTTCTCCTCTTTATGACAGTGTTGACCCGTCGCTTGCTTACAATTATAAATATAATAAACGCGTTTGACTTCAAAATCAATAAAATCCTTTAACTCAATAAAGCCATAAGACGCTTTGTCATTTTGCAGTGTTTTAATTTTTGTTTTTTCAAATTTTAATTTCATGTTCTTTTTCTTTTTTAATTAACTCTGGCGTGTTATTAATTTTAAACGCGTCATCATTGCGCGCCCACAAATTCTTTACCCACTCATGGTTAGTTAAATACCAGTTGATGGTCTCGGACATTCCCATTTCAAACTGCTCGCGAGTGTAAACCGGCTTCCAGCCCAAAGCGTGCAGTTTGGACGCGTCAATCGCGTATCGTTTGTCATTGCCGGGCCTATCCTCCACAAACTCAATCATATCATCACTTTTATTCATTAAGTGCAAAATCATTTTGGCAATATCTAAATTTGAGTGTTCATTATCAACGCCAACATTATATACCTCGCCCGGCGCGCCTTTTTGGAGCATTAAATCAAGCGCCGCGCAATGATCACGCACATAAATCCAGTCGCGGACATTTCGTCCGGAACCATGCATTGGAATCGGCCTGTTTTTTAATAAGCGAAAAATTGACATTGGAACTAATTTTTCCGGATACTGATATGGGCCATAATTGTTTGAGCAGTGAGTGACAACAATCGGCAATTTGTGCGTGGCATAATAGGCGTGACAAAGCATATCACCGCCGGCTTTGGCCGCGGCATAAGGCATATTGGGGTCAATCGCGGTTGTTTCTAAAAATTTTCTATTTTCTTCAAAGTCAAGCGAGCCATACACCTCATCTGTTGAAACATTCACGAACTTCTCAAGCCCATATTTTCTAACAGCGTTCAAAATCATCAAAACACCATAAGTGTTAGTCATCACAAAGTCAATGCAATCACCATGAATGGAACGGTCAACATGCGTCTCGGCCGCAAAATTGATGATGTGGGTGATTTTGTATTTTTCAATCACTTCATGCAATAACTTTGAATCACAAATATCGCCGTGAATAAATGTGTAGCGAGAAGAAAACTGTAAATTACTTTCTATGTCTTTCAAATTATCAAGATTGCCGGCATAAGTCAGCTTATCATAATTCACCACCTCATAATGCGGGTATGTTTCTAAAATGTAGTGGACGAAGTTTGAGCCAATAAAGCCCGCTCCGCCGCAGACCAGCAATTTCATAAAAACATTAAAGCATTAAAACATAAAAACACGACTACGAAACCAATTGCTCCTTAAAATAATCAACAAACGGAATATCTGTTGGGTCAATGTTGTTTAGAATAGCTGAATAATAGCTAATATACCCGCAAAGCGCAAGGGCCTCGCACATCTGACCAACCTTATCGCCTGCAGTTAATTCATAACTTTCAAAATTAATTTTGTTCTTCACCAAAACGTCTTTTGTCACTTCATATCTTCTCTGTACGCGTTTATTGTACAACTTTGATTCCAATAATATAAATAATAGGAAGTTCTTGTTGCTATCAGGGTTAAGCATACCTTCCATTAAATGATGATTGAGTTCCGGAATAGCGAAATATCCGCCAAACCGCTTGCCATTTTCGTTCATCTGATTGGCGGCTGTGTGCGCGTTGCCAAGCAGATGCTCTGACGCCACATACCACACAGTTTTGTCAATTGTCTTTTTAGCAAGTTCTTTTGCCACGCCAATGAGAGTACCGCCATACTTTTCTAATTGTGTTGAGACATTCGCGAGTTTGTCTTTACTAAAATTCAAAACACCGAATTTTGAAAAAATAAGCAACTGTCCTGCCAACGAATAACCAAGCCCCATGCGAGGAGATCCGCAAGGATTG
>CAYSQU010000051.1:0-5205 GCA_964433365.1 uncultured Gammaproteobacteria bacterium | reverse complement strand
GCATGCGCGAGCATTGCGGGCAGGTCGCCCTCCCCTGCGAGGGGAGGGAAAATTTGGACCTCGCCTCCGTTGGTATTATACAAAAATAAAAAATCACCTCTCGGTGATTTTTTATTCCTCAATTTTTTCTAAAAGTGGGCTTGTCTTGTTTTTTGCCGTGTTTTAGCCAAATTCTTATCCACACCAATACTAACCTTTGTCCAACGAGCCAAAATAGTGTAAAATACACGCATTATGTTAATTTTTATTGATGAATTAGGTATACACAAACAAGAAGGCCATTCGGTGGTGTCTTTTGTTTATCTATGCCTTTCAAACGCGGAGGAAATTGAGAACAAAATTTTATCTATTGAGCGAGAAGTTGGCATCCGTCACTTTCATTGGGCGAATTTTGGTTCAAAGAACGGGTGGAGAGTTCGCGAGGCATTTTTGTCAGCAGTGAGCAAATTGAATTTTTCGTTCAAAATTTTTTCTACGGAAAATCCGATCAAGTATTCTGGCGTTTTTGAGATGGTTTTTAATCATTTGATTGTGGAACATCGCATAAACAAAATTGTGATTGACGGAAAAAAACCAAAATGGTATGGACACAAATTAAAAAAGGTTTTGCGCGATAAAAATATCTCAGTAAAGAAGATACGTACAATGGATGACGAGTCATCACCGGATTTGCGTCTGGCGGATGCTTTAGCTGGATTATTTAGGTCTAATGCTGATAATCCAACAGAGAAGACCAAGAGGTTGGTCGCCTTATTTAAAAACAAAATAACCGCCCAGTTAATAGGCGGTCAGAATATCCAGTAGTCCTCGCGGACTTTCCCCTTACGGCGGATTTGTCCTGGATTTCTAGTTTCTGTATATAGTATACCTGCCAGCAGGTGATTTGTCAAGTTTTATTATCCACACCCACGCCCCTTGACTCAATCCGCGTAATGCATTACAATTACGCCAGCTTACAACGTAGTAATCTCGCCTATGGCGGGGTGAAGCTATCCTGCGGGATTAACGTTAAAAACTTTTATTTGTTTTTACGTTGTCCCCGAATGGGGATTTTTTAATCTTAAATCTTAAATCTTAAATCTTAAATTATCTTATGCCAACGATCAATCAGTTGTTGCGCAAGGGAAGAAAGGACAAAAGAACGAAATCAAGATTCCCGGCCTTGCAGTCAACTTACGACAGTTTGCATCGCAAGCGCACGGAAATGGCGCGCGGATGCCCGTTTAAACGCGGTGTGTGTCTAAAGGTCTATACCACCACGCCGAAAAAACCAAACTCCGCTTTGCGCAAGGTCGCGAAAATCCGTTTATCTAATGGAATGGAAGTTATTGGATATATCCCTGGCGAAGGACACAACTTGCAAGAACACTCAATCGTCTTAATTCGCGGCGGGCGCGTGAAGGATTTGCCGGGCGTGCGCTATCACATTGTGCGCGGTGTTTATGATACTCAAGGCGTTGAAGCCAGACGCAAAGGTCGTTCAATCTACGGAAACAAACGGCCGAAGGCCAAATAATAGCATTGATTTCACAGATTTAAGTGGATTTCACTGAAAGTGTATCTGTGTAATCATTCATTAATCAGTTTAATCAATGTTTTATGCCTAGAGGAAAAAACGCGGTAAAACGATCCATATTGCCTGAACCAAAATTCAATAGTGTTTTGCTGGCCAAATTCATTAATATGATAATGAAAAATGGCAAAAAGACAATCGCTCAAGATATTGTTTATAGCGCCTTGGATAAAATTGCGGAAATAAAAAAGGAAACAAACTGTTTGAAATTATTTAATGAAGTAATGGACGCGGTCAAACCGCAAGTTGAGGTTCGCTCCAGACGGGTTGGCGGAGCTAACTATCAAGTGCCAATGCCTGTTTCATCAGAACGACAGAACGCCTTGGCGTTTCGTTGGATTATCGCGGCAGCCACGGCGCGCAGAGGCAAGTCAATGTCAGAACGATTATTAAGCGAAATGACAGATGTTTTGGCCGGCACAGGCGGAGCCATTAAAAAGAAAGAGGATACGCATCGCATGGCCGAAGCAAACAAGGCCTTTGCCCACTTCGCCAGACGTGCATAGTATGATGCGAATCTACAAATCCATGCGAATATAGCGAATTTGTAGATTAGCATTTCATTCGTAAATTCGCATCTTATAATTCTTATGCCCCGTGAATACACATTAGAAAAAACTAGAAATATTGGCATCGCGGCTCATATTGACGCAGGTAAGACGACTGTGTCAGAGCGCGTGCTTTTTTATACTGGCAAGAAACACAAAATCGGAGAAGTGCATGAAGGCGCGGCCACGATGGACTGGATGGAACAAGAGCGCGAACGCGGTATTACGATTACTTCCGCGGCCACGACCTGCTTTTGGAAAAATCACCGAATTAATTTGATTGATACTCCGGGCCACGTGGATTTTACTGTTGAAGTGGAACGTTCTTTGCGCGTTTTAGACGGCGCGGTAGCTGTGTTTGATGGTTCGCAAGGCGTGGAACCGCAATCAGAAACCGTTTGGCACCAAGCAGACAAATACAAAGTGCCTCGTCTGTGCTTTGTAAATAAAATGGATAAAGTTGGAGCGGATTTTTACATGAGTTTGGAATCAATTCAAGAACGTTTATCTAAAAAGGCCCTCGCGATTCAATTGCCAATCGGCGCTGAATCAACTTTTAGCGGTTTGATTGATTTGATTGAACGCAAGGCGTATAAATTTGAAGGCGACCATGGCATTGACATTGTGGAAATTCTAGTTCCGGAGGATATGAAAGAAAAAGTAGAAAAATACCGCGCGCAGTTGGTTGAAAGGGTGGCGGAGGCCGATGAAGCCGTGACAGCCAAGTATCTAAATGGAGAGGAACTTACGATTGAAGAAATTAAAAAGTGCATCCGCGAGATGTTATTGAAAGATGATATTTATCCGGTGTTGTGCGGTTCTGCTTTGCAAAATGTCGGCGTTCAAATGATGTTAGACGCGGTAGTAGATTATTTGCCGTCTCCTTTGGATGTTCCTGACATTATGGCGCATGACGCCGCGGATGAAACAAAAATGGTTCCTGTTAAAGCAGATGACAATGGTCCGTTTGTGGCGCTGGCTTTCAAAATCGCCACTGATCCGTTTGTCGGCAAGCTGGCGTTTTTCCGCGTGTACTCCGGCACATTAAAATCAGGCAGTTATGTCATCAACACCTCAAATGGTAAAAAAGAGCGCATCGGACGTATTGTTCGTATGCACGCGAATTCCCGCGAAGATGTTACTGATGTTTATTCCGGAGAAATCGCGGCCGCGATTGGCTTAAAGGATACCACGACTGGCGAGACATTGTGCGAGGAAAAAACGCAAGTGATTTTAGAAAAAATGGTTTTTCCAGAGCCGGTCATTTCAGTTGCCATTGAACCAAACAGCAAGCAGGACGCGGAAAAGATGGGCATGGCCATGCAGAAATTGGCCGAAGAAGATCCGACTTTCAAAATTCACACTGACGAGGAAACATTACAAACCATTATCTCCGGCATGGGCGAATTGCATCTTGATATTATTGTTGACCGTATGAAGCGCGAGTTTGGCGTAATGGCTAATGTTGGCGCTCCGCAGGTCGCTTATAAAGAAACAATTCGCCAGACAGCCGAGGCGCAAGGAAAATATATCAAACAATCCGGCGGACGCGGCCAATATGGCGATTGCTGGCTTCGCCTTGAACCAAATGAAACCGGCAAGGGATTTGAATTTATTGATGAAATCAAAGGCGGTACTATTCCACGCGAATATATTTCTCCGATTGAAAAAGGCGTGAAAGAAGCCATGACAAAAGGCGTAGTTGCCGGTTATCCAATGGTGGATATGAAAGTTGCGGTTTATGATGGCAGTTATCACGAAGTTGACTCATCTGAAATCGCGTTTAAGATGGCGGCAATTTTTGGCTTTCAAGAAGCGGCCAAAAAAGCGCGCCCTGTTGTTTTAGAGCCGGTGATGAAAATGGAAGTCATCACTCCGGAGCAATACATGGGCGATGTAATCGGCGATATTTCTGCGAAACGCGGACAGATTTTGGAAATGACCGAACGTGGCGGCGCGAAGGTTGTTAAAGCGTTAGTTCCGCTTGCCAGCATGTTTGGTTACGCCACCTCGCTTCGCTCAATGTCCCAAGGCCGCGCGAGTTCCACAATGGAGTTTGACCATTACGCTGAAGTGCCGAAGAATATTGAGCAACAGATCGCGGAGGGGAAGAGGAAGTGATAGTTTGTAAAGTTATAAAGTTGTAAAGTTCATAAAGTAGAGACGCTCCGATGTAACATCGGATCGTTTTTTTTGTTTGGTAAAATTTTTGTATCAAAAAAACAGGTTGGAGTTTGTGATGAGTCCTTACAGACAAACATGCTCCACACTGCTCAAAAAAACTGCGAAAGAAAAGATAATATTCATGGATAATTTACAGCAGAAACTAGAGTATAAACGAAAAGGCACCGTCTAAGGACGAAACCTTAAAAGGTGCTTTTTCATGTGAATTCTGAAGATAGTATACACTCTGGATGATTGTTTGTCAAGTTTTTATCCACAGCAACTGATTGTTGTTTTTTTTGTTTTATAAAAAGGCACGCTCGCGGTTGTCAGTCGCGGGGTGTTGGGGCGGGGTGTTCCTGCGGCGAGAGTTCTCGGCGGGGGAAACGGTGGGGAAGGATCGTGGGGCAGTTTGACATCTATCGCCATCCGATGAAAAGTTCGGCGTTGGCGTATGGGAGTCTTCGTTGCAGTTCTGTGACTGCCTCCGCATGCATATGGTACAAGTCGCCATCTTGCCAGCCGCCACCTCTCCATACATATATAATGTCTTCAGGAGATTCTTTACTACGATATTTCACGCTGTTGGTTGTGTCCACGGTGACAGCAGTTATGCTGACTTCTCCCATGTAACTCTTAACTAACCACATCTTGTCGCCCTTCTTAAATTTCAAAGTGCTATTCATCGTCATCCCTCCAATGTAAGTTGACGTTGAGTTTAATATAACAAGGAGAGAGGAGAAAGTCAAGGGTGGGGGGTTGAAAAAAGAATGAAAGAGTGATAAGATACTATCCAGATATACAGATAATCCAGATTTACGGATTTGGCCAATTCGCCATCAGTAGATCCGGATTATCCGGATATCCGTAATTACTTGGATTCTAACTTCTAACGCAACAAATATGTGAATTAGAATTGAT
>CAYSQU010000050.1:0-5228 GCA_964433365.1 uncultured Gammaproteobacteria bacterium | reverse complement strand
AAGACGGGCAGAATGTGAAAAAGGGCGACGCGTTGATTGTGCGCGGTTCATCCGGCGAAGAAATCAAGGCGAAGTACGATGGCGTCGTGTCAAAAGAAAAAGACGAACTCCATCTTATGTATTCCGGCGTTCACACCAAAGAATATATTATTCCGATTGGCTATAAATTGTGGGTTAAGGACGGCGATATCCTGAAAAAGGGCGACCAGCTTACTGAAGGCGCGGTTGATTTGCATGAGTTGTATGAATTAAAAGGCGCTGTGGCGGTGCAGGAATATATTTTGAAAGAAATCAAGGATATTTATTCTTCGCAAGGCCAACGTTTGAACGACAAGCACGTGGAGTTGATTATTAAGCAAATGTTTTCGCGCATGTATGTGGAAGACGCTGGTGATACGGAACTCTTGTCTGGCGAGGTGGTGGAGAAATCACAGCTGGCGCTGGCCAATATCGCGGCAAAAAAAGACGGCAAAAAAGAAGCCATTGGCCGCGAATTGTTTCTTGGCGTTTCCAAGGTATCGCTTTCAACCCAGTCATTTCTGTCATCGGCTTCGTTTCAAGAAACCGCGCGCGCTCTTATCAACGCCGCGATTACAGGCAAGGTGGATCGCTTGGAAGGCCTTAAAGAAAACGTTATTATCGGCCGCAGAATTCCGGCTGGAACAGGGTTTAATGAATAAAGAAAATAAAAAAACACCCTATGATTATTTGTTTTTAAATCGCCTAAACATCCACTTGGCGCCCTCTATTAAAATTATATTCAGAGCGCCGACTAAAACAATGCCGATCACCCAATTCGCCGATAATGCCACTGTATCAAAAAGCATCTGTAAGCCGGGAATATATATCGCCGCCGCCATAAGGATAAAGCCAAACGCGATCGCGCCGGTAAGATATTTATTTGAGAAAAGAGGATATGAAAAAATGCTCTTTTCCAAACTTTTTACCGAAAGCGCTAATATAAGCGTATAGGTGCCAAAGGCCCCGAAAATAAAGGTCTTAACAATAGTTGGATCAAAACCCAGTCGCAATAAAATCAAATAGGCGACAAAAAGCAGAGTGCTGGTGAATATGCCAATTACTAAAATCAAAAATTTCATAAGCGGGTTAAATAACACCATATTCTTTCCGTTTGGTTTGTGCGAAAGCCCATTCTCGTCCTTTTCAAATGCAAAGGCGATAGCAGGAAAGCTGTCGGTGAAAAAGTTCACCCACAAAATTTGGAGCGCGTTTAAAGGCAGTGGTATGCCGGCAAATATTGAAGCGCCAATCAAAATAAGTTCATCAGTAACGCTTGAGAGTAAATAAACCAAGACCTTGCGTATGTTGCCGAGAATTTGCCTGCCTTCTTCAACTGCCGCGACTATTGTTTCAAAATTATTGTCTAAAAGCACCAAATCAGCCACGCTTTGCGATACATCTGTTCCGGAACCCATAGCGATGCCGACATCGGCCTGTTTAATGCTCGGCGCGTCATTTACTCCATCTCCGGTCATCGCGACAACTTCGCCTGATTCTTGAAATAATTTTACTATCCTCGTTTTATCAAACGGCGTAACACGCGATATCACAGTCAAAAATTGTAATCTTTTTCGCAAAGATTGATCGGTAAGTATCGCGAGCTCGGAAGCGTCAAGGACTGACCTCTCATCTGTGTTTAAACCTATCTCTTTAGCCACGGCAATGGCTGTTCCACGATAGTCTCCCGTCATTAATATGGTTTTTATTCCAGCTCTTCCGACCCGTTCAATTACACTCTTAATTCCTGATCTAATTGGATCTCTAAAAGTTAAAATTCCATCAAAAGATAAATCAGAAAAATCAGAATCTTTGGAGAGAGAAAAATCTTCCGTGCGCCCGATTTTTTTAGTGGCTAAACCCAAAACTCGCTCGCCAGATGAGGCCAAAGAATCTATTTGATCCAAAATCCTTTTTTTGTCCTGCTTACTAAGCGATGATTGGGCTAATAAAATATCGGGGGCTCCAAACAATACTATTAAATGCTCACCGGCATCTTTAATAAGTGAAGCGGAATATTTTTGAACCGCGTTAAACGGCATTGTCTGCAACACATGGGACTTGTCGGTAATTTCTGAAAATGAAATTCCTCGAAGCCCGGCCGATCGCACAAGAGTGGTCTCCATAATCCTGCCATTCATCCGCCATAAGTCAGGATTATCTTCGGGGTTTTCAACCAATACACTGGCGTTTGCTAAAGCATAAGTGAGTAATTGTTTTTCACTCAGATTAAAAGAAATGATTTTGGAAAGCATCATTTTGGCCATGGTCAAAGTACCTGTTTTATCAGTCAGAATAACAGTCGTTCCACCCAATGTTTCGGCCGCAATAAGCTTTCGCACCACACCTTTGCGTTTAGCCATTCTTTCTACTCCGATAGCGAGAACTACTGTCATAGAGATCGGCAAACCTTCTGGTATGGCCGAAACCGCAATAGCTACCGACGTCAAAAACATTTCCAACCATGGTTTGCCGGAAAGTATGCCTATCACAAAAACTACAAGCGTTAGGAATCCAAGCAGTATGCTCAGGTAAACACCAAACTTACTTATGGCTTTTTGCAGAGGTGTCTTTTCGTTTTCAGTTTTGGCAATGAGAGAGGCAATTTTACCTAATTCCGTGCCAGCATCAGTGCGACACACAATGGCGGCGCAAACACCCTGAGTGACCAATGTGCCGGCAAAATCATTGAATTTTGATCAGCTACATTTGCCGATCCGGAGATACTATCGGCTGATTTTTCAATCGGCAGAGATTCGCCCGTTAAAACGGACTCATCGACTTGAAAATCATTAACAAAAAAAATTCTAGCGTCGGCCGGCACACGATCGCCTTGTGCCAACCGGATAATATCGCCAATTACTATTTCCTCGGCGTTTATTTCTCGCTCTTTTCCTTCTCGTATTACACGAGCTCTCTGTTTAAGATACGTCTTAAGCTGGGCAAGAGCATTTTCGGCCTTGTTTTCCTGCCAGAATCCCAAAATAGAATTAACCAAGACGGCAATAAAAATAAAAACAGCATCGCGATAATGGGAGATGCCGAACGTAACTACGCAGGCAATAATAAGGATAAGAATTAACGGACTTTTTAGCTGACTAAGAAAAATTTTAGTTCCCCCCGTTTTTTGGATGTTTCAAAAATATTTCTGCCATACACATCAAGACGATCTTTGACCTCTTGCACGGATAAACCGTTCTCAACATTTGTTTCTAAAAGTTGAGCTGTTTCTTCTGCGGATATTTGCCAAAATTTTTTATTTTGCAGTTTATTTAACATACGACCATCTTAAATAAGAATTTCGCTTAAACTAACAAATTAATCTTATCATCTATGTATAATTTTAGCAATTTTAAAAGATTCAAACAATAGATTAGAATTGACGGGGATATAATTAGTTAGTAGTTTATCCACAGAATTGTCGAAAGAAATTTGACAGTTTTTTGTATTTATGTTATGCTTAAATTAGCCAAAATATGTATAATGAGCTATTAAACAAGCTGGGTTTTTCTGACAAATCAGCCAAAGTGTATTTGGCCTTGCTTCAGCTAGGGCCAAGCTCTGTGCGCAAGTTAGCCGAATTTTGCGAGTTGAACCGCGGGACAACATATGATACTCTTAAATGGTTGCAAGAAAAAGGCATTGTCACTTTTTACCAAAAACAAACAAAACAGTATTTTGTGGCGGAAAATCCGGAAAAATTGCTTAATTTAGCTAAAAACCAAGAAGAGGAACTTAAAGAAGCTCAAAAACGCATCAGTAAGGCAATACCAGAGCTTCAGGCCTTGTATAACAAAGGCGGGGAAAGGCCTGTGGCCAGATATTATGAAAAAGACGAAATTAGCAAAATTTTGCAAGATGTTTTAGACACTTGCGAGGAAACCGGCGACATGATGTACCGAATTTATTCAGCCGAGGAGATTAGAGAGTACCTTTATGACAGTTTTGACACATTTAGCGATGTAAGAATCGCTAAAGGGATTGCGGTAAAAGTGATTGCCATGGGCAAAGGTGGTGAGTTGCGCGGTTTGGACGAGCGTAAGTGGCTTAAAACCATAGAAATTAACCCAACCTACATCATTCTCTATCCCGGAAAGACGGCGTATATCTCACTAAACGCAAGAAAAGAACCAATTGGCGTGGTAATAGAAAATGACGGGGTGTTTGAGACACAGAAAATAATTTTTGATAATCTTTGGAAAAATTTATGAAATTTGATTATGCATTCGTGGATTTGGATTATACACTTTTTGATACGCGCAAGCTTGAAGATGAAATGTGGGCGATTTTTTCTTCTCTCGGGGTAAGTCGACAGGACTATGACGAAACATATAAAGAGTCGTTGCGCACAGTTAGCAAGGAATATTTTGATTACAGTTTTCAAGAACACGTGAATTTTTTGAAAGAGCGTGATTATAAATTGGGACCGGATATTGTGGAAAAATTAAACAAACTGTTGGATAATAATTATTTGTTTGCAGACAGCGTTGATTTTATAAAATTTGTAAAAGAGATTTCTTCGAAAGTAATTTTATTGACTGCTGGGGATACAAAGTTTCAAGAAGAAAAAATTAAACACAGTAAAATAAGACAGTTCTTTGACGAAGTAATAATTTTAAATGGCCACAAAGATGATTATTTACAGCCGTTTGTAGAAAAAGGAAATAAAATTTTGTTTGTTAATGATAGTTGGCGAGAGAATACGGCATTGCGAAAAAGATTTCCTGATTTACTTATAATTGCCACTGATGGGCCGCACGGCAAGCGCGATAATGACGCGGAAAAAGCAAAATTAATATATTTACCAACTTTGACTGATATAAAAAATTATGTCTCTGAACTTAAATAGTGTTGGGGCGGTGATACTTGCTGCCGGTCGAGGTACGCGATTAAATTGCGCGGACAAGCCAAAAGTAATGTTAGAAATTGGCGGCAAGCCGATTGTTAGTTATGTTGTTGAAACATTAAAATCAGCTGGATTTAAAAAGGAACAGATTTGTTTGGTAGTTGGTTTTCAAAAAGAAAAAGTAATGGAATATTTCGGCGATACAGTCAGTTACGCGGTTCAAGATGAGCAAAATGGCACAGCGCATGCCGCATATACTGGCATGAAGTCATTGCCAAAAGAAATTGAGCAAGTACTAGTTCTTGGCGGAGATGACAGCGCATTTTATACTAAAAAGACATTGTTGGATTTTATTGAAAAACAC
>CAYSQU010000049.1:0-5417 GCA_964433365.1 uncultured Gammaproteobacteria bacterium | reverse complement strand
CACCACGCCTTTTTGACATTATTTTTCATTTCCACGCCTAACGGGCCAAAGTCATAGCACGAAGAAAGCCCGCCATATATTTCTGACGATTGAAAAACAAAACCCCTTCTTTTTGCCAATGAGACAATTGGTTCCAAACTTTCTAACATATTAAATAGTATTAATTTCTGTTTCTTTTTCTTCTCCAACTTCCTTAATTTTCTCATTAAAATCCTTCACAATTTTCTCCAACTCATCAAGCTGTTTGAATTTTTCGTCTTCGCTGATTAATTTTTCTTTTTCCATTTCTTCAATCTCTGTTCGCACTTCTTCGCGAATTTTGCGGACTGAAACGCGCGATGATTCTAATTTCTGATGCAAAACCTTTATCAGTTCCTGCCTGCGCTCTTGATTCAGTTCCGGCAAAGGCAGACGAATCAATTTTCCGTCATTTACAGGATTGATGCCAAGATTTGAATTGCGCAAACCCGACTCAACCGCGGAAATAATGGTTCTATCCCACGGACTAATCGCCAATGTCTTGGCATCCTGAACAGAAATTGAAGCCACAGCTTTTAACGGCTGTTTGACTCCATAGGCCTCTACCACAATATCTTCCACCAAAGCAGGCGTGGCTCGGCCCGTGCGCAAGCCAGAAATATCGTGTTTAAGAAACTCAATAACTTTGTTGAATTTTTCTTTATTATCTTGAACTATGCTCATATTTATTGTTTAGGCGGGATATAGAATCCCAAAAATAAAACATTGTTTTTTTCCGGATGCGCGCGCAAAACCACAGGCACTTGTCCGGACGGAAGTTTTTTTGTTATCCAGCTTTTGCCACCGTCCAAACTTTTATAAAGAGTGGATCGCGCGCCGATTGTGGCTGTGTAAAAAATCTCATTATCATTTTTTGGATTAACCGTGAAAGCGTAAATGCTGGCGCTTCCTGGCGGAGTCAACAAATTGTAAGCTGTCCACGTGTCGCCCTTGTCGTCGGAGCGCAAAATGCCATAGGTGGAAATCCAATAAACCGTGTTTGGATTTTTGGCGTGCAAGGCCAAGCGCCGATAATCCATTGCCCCGGAAAATTTAGTTAATCCCTTTGCCAACGGCGCCCAATCAACTCCGCCGTTATCAGAGCGGTAAAGGCCGTCGTCGGCTGTTGCAATGTAAATCAAACCCTCTTGCAGGGGGTTGGTAATGATATTGTATATTCGGGTTCCAAAACGTTTAACCACATTCCAGCTGTTGCCGCTGTCAAAACTTGTCAAAACATCTCCGTTGCTTTCGGAAAGATAAATCTGATACGGCGAAAAATAATTGAAAGCGAGAGAATTAATCACCACATCTAAACGCGATTCGCGATACATTTCCGTCCAATGGCGCGAGCAATCGTCGGAACGATACAATTGTCGTCCATTCGTCGCGTACAACACGCATTTATTCTTTGGATGCACTGCCACGCCATACACATAGCCGGACGCGAAAGAGCCGTCGGATGGCCTTTGCCAGCTTGCGCCATTGTCGTAGGTAAAAAACAAACCATTATCTCTGGAAGTTAAATACATCGCGTCCGGGTCCTGCGGGTCATCGGCTAAGCGATACACGCTTACATTGGCGATATTCTTTACGCCGGCCGACGTTGGCAAAGCTACTATCTGCTGCCACGACTCGCCTTTATCTTGCGAAAGAAACATACCAGCCGGGCCAAAAGTCGTCTCCCCGCCCCCGCCGCCTAATGACACACAGCTGGCGCCAGTTAGAAAGATGGCAAAACAGAGAACCGCGATGATTGAGAT
This sequence comes from uncultured Gammaproteobacteria bacterium, assembly GCA_964433365.1. Classification (GTDB taxonomy): domain Bacteria; phylum Patescibacteriota; class Patescibacteriia; order Magasanikbacterales; family UBA922; genus CAYSQU01. Next base: position 3,636 of record CAYSQU010000049.1, on the reverse strand, counting down.
AGATTTACGCATACGAAAGTTTATAAAGTTAAAAGTTTATAAAGTTTATAAAGTACTTTACGAACTTTACAAACTTTATGAACTTTATGAACTCCTCACGGCATCTGCAACAACACATTTTCCACCAACAACCTCGGGTGAATGTTTTTATCTAACATTTTCTTCGCGTCCTGTATACTTTTTTCAACATCCAAGACCTTGTCTTGACGCCATGCATTAGTTTTTAACGACTCGCGGACAGAGGTGAGCCAGATATTTAAAACTTCCTGTAAATTTTCCCGCGCGGCGATATGGTCTGTTTTGTCGCCGAATAAGTCCTCAACAATTTTTATTTTTTCAAAAAAAGATTTTTTTTCTAGTGACTTAAATCTGTTCAGTTCCGATAAATACCAATTATATTTTTCTTTGTCAGCGAGCCAGCCGACAATTTTTCCCGGCAAACCATTTGCTAAATTGATCATTTCATCCGCGCGTTTTTCATCTGTATTATGTTCTAATAAATAATTTTTTAACTCATCTGATGCCACTGGCTTAAAATATACTAACTGACAGCGCGATAAAATTGTCGCGGGTAGTCCGGCTTCGTCTTTTGTTAATAAAAACAAAATTGTCTTTTCTTTTGGCTCTTCCAGTGTCTTGAGTAAAGCGTTCGCGGCTTCCAAATTCATTTTTTCCGCGCCGTCAATCATGGCGATTTTGTGCCCAGAAAGATACGCTCGTCGCGATAAGCCCTCCCGCAAATCGCGAATTTGTTCAACTGATATGTCTTTTTTTGTTTTTTCTTTTTTTTCGTCAAAAACCTGCTCCACAATCAAATAGTCCGGCTGCATTTTTAACTTTTCTCTTGTTGTATTAAGAAGCTCTGCTGAAATTGCCTCAACGACTGCTCGCTTGCCGACTGATTCAGAACCCGCGAAACAATAAGCATGGCTCAGCCGGCCATTTTGTAAAATTTTGTCAAAAAAGGCCAAAATTTCCTTATGGCCGATAATGCCGTCCATATAATAAGATGTTACCATAAATTCAACGCGAACGCAACATATTTTCCTTTTTACTATATGTCGCGTCAAATTCCCAGCCGGCAATCACGCACAAAACCACTACCTCAATCAAACCAAACCACAATCTCCAATCGCCATAATACACGACGTATGACTTGACAAAAAGCGGGACAGTGATTATCATGTCCAACACTGTGCCTGTCGCAAGACCAATTAAACCAAGAAAAAGCCCCTTTTTCAAAGACGGCGGAGTGGCCTTGAAATACCATTTAGCCAAAAGCAAAACCATTGGCACTAACAAAATCCAATGGGTGATGTAAATTCGCAAAACGCTGTCCTTAAACCAAGGCGCGAACATTAGAACTGACCAAACCACGAAGATTAGGATCCAGAGAGCCGCTCCGAACCCGATTGCCCGTTTGATGTTCATATATTTAAGAATTAAGAATTAAGATTTTTATTTTATCAACCTCTTAAATTCATATTCATCAATCACTTTCATTCCCAACGTATGCGCTTTCTCCAACTTACTCCCCGCGTTTTCTCCAGCGACAACATAACTCGTCTTTTTACTCACCGACTCGCTCACTTCCCCGCCCAGCGCGCGGATTTTTTCTTTGGCTTCATCGCGTGTCATCGTAGTCAACGTCCCCGTCAACACAAACACCTGTCCATTAAATTTCTGTTTAATTTCTTTTTTAAATTTCTGTACCAAAATTTCTACTCCATTATTTACCAACTCTTTCACCAACTCTCTGTTCTCTTTTTCTCCAAACCACTCTTTAAGCGACTCCGCGACGCGGGGGCCGATGTCATTTACTTTTTGCAAGTCATCAAGTCGAGCATCCATTATCTTGTCCAATGAGTGAAAATAATTTGCGAGGCGAATCGCTGTTTCCTCGCCAACATGACGGATGCCGAGCGAGTAGACAAATCTTGACAAAGTGACTTTTTTCGCTTTTTCAATTGAATTAATTAAATTATCCGCTGATTTTTCCGCGAATCTTTCCAATGGCTCCAAGTCCCCTTTTGTTAAAGCAAAAATATCTGCCGGATTTTTTATCAGCCCCCCGTTCATCAAATGTTCCACAATTTTTTCTCCCAAGCCGTCAATGTCAAAGGCATGTTTGGAAGCAAAATGTTTTAGTCGCTCTAACTCCTGCGCAAAGCATTTCGCATTTTTACAGATAAGCGCGACCCCCTCTTCTTTATCTCCTATCTCATATCTCTTTATCTCTGACCCGCATATTGGGCATTCTTTTGGTTCTCTTATCCCCTTCTCGCTACCACTCCTCAACTTATCCAACACCCTAACCACTTTTGGAATAATATCCCCGGCTTTTTCCACAATCACCGTATCCCCCACTTTTACGCCCAAACGTTTTATTTCATCAAAATTGTGAAGTGTGGCGTGCGTAACTGTGGTGCCAGCGAGTTTGACTGGATCCATCAAAGCGACTGGCGTAAGCGCGCCTGTGCGACCAACTTGCCAATACACTTCGCGGACAACTGTCTTACCTTGCTCAGCTGGAAATTTGAAAGCAATCGCCCACCTTGGCGCTTTGCCCGTAAATCCCAACGCGTCTTGATATTTTTTCTGATTAACTTTTATCACAATCCCATCAATCCAAAACGACTGTGAATTTTTCTTGTTTTCCCAATTTTTATACACTGCCACTATCTCGCCGAAGTTGTTGCAGACCTTCCAATGTGAGTCAGTTAGAAAGCCGAGTTTTTTGAGCATTAACAATTCTTTCTCCTGGGTATCTATCTCATATCTCTTATCTCCCATCTCTTTCATCAACGAAATATCATAGGTTGTCAACGACAACTTTCTTCGCGCCACAATGTTCGGATCAAGTTGGCGAATTGTGCCAGCGGCGGCGTTGCGCGGATTCGCAAATAATGCTTCGCCTTGTTTTTTTCTTTCAACATTTAATTTTTCCAACATATCTCGCCCCAACCACACCTCTCCCTCGACGACCAACGACGCCAACGTTGTCATTCCGACCGAGGCCGCATGCCGAGTGGAGGAATCCCTTTTCTGTGCGAAGTCAGATGCATTGGAAAGAGATCCCTCGACTCGCTCGGCTCGCTCGGGATGACATTGTTGTAAGCGTAGAGGCACTGACTGAATCGTCTTAACATTACTCGTAACATCCTCGCCCACTTTCCCATCGCCACGCGTGGCCGCGGTTTTTAGCAGACCGTTTTCGTAAGTCAAAACCATGTGCAGTCCGTCTATTTTTAATTCACAAACATAATTCAAGTCCTTTGGCACGCTTCCGTACTGTTTCTCCAATATCCGTGTAATCCTATCTATCCAATCTGTGATATCTGTGTCAGTAAAAGCATCATTAAAAGACCATTGCGGAACTTGGTGCGTAATTTTTTTAAATTCATCCAATGGCTTACCGGCCACTCTTTGCGTCGGCGAATCAGGACTTATTAATTCCGGATGCTGTTCTTCAATCTTCCGCAATTCGTCCATCATCCCATCATACATCGCGTCAGTCACTTCCGGGTCATTCAAAACATGGTACCTGTATCGCAGGTCGTCTATTTGCGAACGGAGTTTTTGAATTTTTTGTGTTAGATTTTTATCTGACATATCCACATGCGTCCTTGACTTAAT
>CAYSQU010000048.1:0-5565 GCA_964433365.1 uncultured Gammaproteobacteria bacterium | reverse complement strand
CAGGAGTCATCTGTGCACAGGTCATCATCAGCGCAACCGACCACTGTTTCTGGGTCAATCACGCAGAGGTTCCCTTGGCACTTGTACGTGCCATTGCACTTGTCTCCGTCGTCCAGACAGTTCGCGTCCATGAAACACACGCACCAGAGTTGACCAACGCACTGGCCGTCTTCGGCGCAGTAGTCATCAGCAGTGCACGGGTTGTCGTCATCGCACGGTTCCTTGTTTGGGACGTAGACACACCCCTCGCTCGGAACACAGGAGTCGTCGGTGCAGATGTTGCCGTCGTCACACTTGAGCACTTGAGCACTTGAGCACTTGTTGTTCACACATGTCTCTGTGCCGTTGCAGACGTTGTAATCGTCGCACTCATCGTCCGCGAGGCAGCATCCAGCGATCGCGTAGTTGACGCATTCGCCGGTGTTTTGTACGCAGAAGTCCTCGGTGCAAACGTTGTCGTCAGAGCAGTCAATCTCTTTGCAAAGGTCAACCACTTCAACGGTGTCAATCTCTTCACCGATTTCTGTTTCTTGCGAGGCCTCGTCCGCCGCTTCAATGTCCTGGTCAGTTTCATTGACCCAAACATCAGCTTCGTTCAGCTCATCTCTCTGTTCTTGGTCGGGTGAATCAGCGTCGTTGTCTGCAACGTCCGGAGTGTCCGGAACATCTGGCAACAGTTGCCATTCCGTGTTTTCGTCGCTTTCTGCGACGTCAATCGCGGCATCTTCACCGACGTTGTCGCTGGCATCTGCGCGCGGTACGTATTCATCCAACGCACCCTCTTCCTCAAGTCCCACCAAAGAGATGGGGTGGCCGCTACACGCGGCAAACACAAAAATCACAGTTGTTGTAAAGAGCGTTTTCATTTAAAATTCCTCCGTTAAGTTTCCTCCATTATCAACATACCTCTATTTGGGATAGTTGACAAGTAAGTATATCGCGTTTTGGCTGGGAAGTCAATAGGCGACTGTAACGCCTTTTTGTTGAGCCATTTTGTCAGTTAAAAGCGAAGAATCAAGGTTTGAATGTGTTTTGATGATATCAGCGCCAGTAAACTCATCGCGGCCAGACAAGATAATATTTTTTATTAAAATTGGAGATGCGCCGATCTGCGCGGCAGTTGGCGTGATTGAGACCTCAAAATATACGCCGGCATCGGAATGGGGCAAAAATTTAGATACAGACCATGATATTGTCTTGTTTGTTTCGTCGTATTGTATGGCGTTTCCTTCGCTTACGCTGGTTTTTCCTGTCCATTTTACATAGTCAGGCAGATTGGCAGTTAATTTTACATTAGAGACCCTGCTGGAGGTGTTGGTTATTTTTGTCAAAATCCAGTACTTTGTTTCTTTGCCGACTTTTGGCGGCAATGGTCCGCGGCCAAGCTGGTCGCCGTCATCAGTATAGTATCTTGTTTCCGCGTCTATATTTAAAGCCGTGCCGACTTTTATTTTGTCTGTCTGGGTTTCAATTTCGTACACGCTTTCCGAGTTTTTTACTAACCCACCTATTTTTGGGTTTAAAAAGATTGTGATATCTTTTTCGCCTTGCGGTATATAATTTATTGGAATGTTGATTGTCAAATTAACTGCTTGCCGCGCCGGCAGATTGGCCAAATTTGCGGCAAAGGTCTTGTTTATCGTCAGCTTTTGATTTTTGTATGAACCATGATTTTGTTTTGTCAGCCGGTCAACGTCTACAATTTTTAATGGTATTGGAATTTCTAAATTCAAATTTTGCAAATCAATATCGCCAGTGTTTTCAATTTTCGTCTTTAATGTCAGTGTTTCTCCCGGTTCAACGTAATTTTTGGCCGTGTCCCAGTTTGATAAAATATTAAGCCGCGGGTGGGTGATTTCTAATGTTTGTTCAATGGTCTCTTGCTTTATGTCCGCGTTATTTATAAAAATGCTCGGAGTCAAAGAAATTGTGGCATTAGTTACAGTATCAGAGAATGAGCTGTTGAGCAGCGCTTTCAGAACAGCTTCAGCGCCGGGTTCAAGATTAGTAATTTGCCAAATGTTCTCTTTTGTCTCACCGTTGTTTGGCGCGATATTTATCAAATTTAGTCCTTGTCCCGGAGCAATTGGCAGTTGAATTTTATCAATTTTTTTGTCGCTGTTGTTTTTTACTGTTAATGTAATCGGTTGCGTGCCTTGCGCCACCAATGTTTTTGACGTATCTACCGTCAGATTGATGACTGACTCGCGGTGAGTTTGGAGAAGAGAAGTTGTCTTGGTCTCTTGGATTCCACGCCGTTCTTGTTGGTATGACAGTTCCACAGTAAGCCGTTCTTCGGCGCTTGGGACGCCAAACGACCAGCCGCCAACAGTAACCGTGCGGCTGTTTTTTTCCGGCAGATTTTTTAGCGCGAATGATGATTCAGCGACTGAAAATGTTTCTGTTGGTATTGCCTTGTCAAAAATAAAACCAACTGGCAAATGTATGTTTAGTTTTGGCGAGATGAGTTTTGTGTCGCTGTTATTTTGAATTTCAATCGCGTATGTGATATAGTCGCCGCTCCTGATCTTGTTTTCCGATGGTGTAATCGTGAGTGAGATTTGATCTGAAATAAATGGATTGTAGGTGAACCAAAAGACAGTCAGTATTGTTAGAAAAACAACCGAAAGAAGCATTGTGATATCAAAAGCGAAAAGTTTTTTGGCGTGAACAAATTTAAGGTGATATTTTTTATGATAATATTTTTCTATGAAGTTCATATGTATTACAAGTATAACACGGGTGTGGATAACTTAAAAGACCCGTTATTGGGTCTTTGGCGCGTCGTCTGTTGGTGACTGGATGATTTTTGGAGAAGGGGAGTAAAGTGTGTTTTTGATTTTCCATTTGTCAACATATTGGCCAATGCCGAACTGCTCTGTTTTGCGTTGAATTACTGTTTTGTCTTGCGACCATTTGACTAAGGACTCAAAGTTTAATTTGTACCTGCCGGCGACTACGATATATGTGATTTCTTTATTACCAAGCGCGCGGCGGATTGTCTGCGGGTTAACGCCAAATAGTCGTCCGGCTTCAGAGATGGAGACACGAATTATTTCTTTTGGTTTCTCTGTTGATAGTTTGTCCATAAGAAAGTATAGAGTAGTGTATACAAATTCTATCATAGACATCAAAAAAAGTCAAGAAAGTATAGAGTAGTGTATACTTTTGCCTGACTCAAGATTCCCGTAGCCCGACTCAAAAACACAGGAGTTCGGTTGTGGGTGTCGGGTGTCGGGTAGATTATCCACTTTTTCGCTTTCTTTTTGGGGCGAAGTGTGTTATACTTATCCACAATCATAGGAGGGTTACGGTGGCTTAAGTGTAACACTTTTTTGTTTTCTACGTCTTATATTATGCAGTTTGGAATTACCGAAAAACTATTGCTTTTAAGGGTTCGGATGAAGAAAGACCCTGAGGCATTCGCGACTCTGTATGACATGTACGCGGAAAAGATTTTTCGGTTTGTACGTTTTAAAATTGACAGTCGCGAGGAAGCGGAAGATATCACAAGCGAAGTTTTTTTAAAGGTCTGGAATTTTTTGTTAGAACACCAAGAAATAGGCGTGAGAACTTTTTCCGGACTTGTATATAAGATAGCGCGAAATTCAGTGATTGATTTTTACAGAGAGCGCGCTCGGAGGCGCGAGTGTCAACTTGACGAGGATACGCAAGTTGGCGCGGAAGATAAGAATTATCGGAGAGTAGAAGCAAATCAAGAGTTACAAGCCCTTTTAGAAAAAATAAAACAATTGAAGCAAGAATATCAGGAAGTAATTTTGTTAAAGTATGTTGACGAATTGTCAGTCGCGGAAATCGCTGAAATAGTTGGGAAGTCATCAGTCGGTGTGCGCGTCACGTTGCACCGCGCCGGAAAAAAACTTCAAGAGCTATTATGGACAAAATCCTGAAAGCACAATTGAATAAAATAAAAACACAGAACGGTGGAATCAATCCAAACCGTGATTGGGTTATATCTAATCGCGCGAAATTATTGAATCAGATCGGAAATACTTCTAATGAAGATCAAAAAGTAACTTTTGATTTTCGTCTTCCATATAATTTTTTTAAGGCAATAATACCAACCCAAATTTATTCCACGGTGAGAGTCGCGGCAGTTTTTGTTTTAGTCGGAATGATTACAATGAGTGGTTGGATAGCGAGCGTTGGCGCCACACAAAGTTGTTTGCCGGGAGATATATGTTATGGCGTCAAATTAGCAACTGAAAAAACACAAGCAATGGTAATGTCAGTTACTGGTTCTGAAACAGACAAGACAAAACTGCATCTGGGGTTTGCCGTTCGCCGCGCCAATGAAGCAAAAGAAGTCGTCAGTCATACAAAAGATTCCGACGCGTCAAAGCAGGCGGAAGTGGCTATAAAGAAAATGGAAGAAAGCATTCAAACAGTTAATGAAAGCATCAAAAAAAATAGCGAGAAAACACCGGAAGCAGTTATGGAAGTTAAGAAAGAGGTTGAAATTAAAACACAAGAAATAGGGAAAGCATTAAAAGAAGTTGACGCGCAAACAAACACAGTAGATGTTTCGGAGGCAAGACAATTGGTGAAAGAAGCAAATTTAAACGCGGTCGCGGCAGTTGTGCAGACCAAAGAGGCGGGCAGAGTAGATGTATCAGACGCTGACATCAAAACAATGGTTGATAAGGCAATCAGCGATTCCGTAAATGATACTGGCGAGATAAAAAATACAGCGCAAGCAACTAATGATTTAGTCAAGCAAATAAATGAGCAGGCATCAAAGTCGCCAATCACCACAAGTTCAACTATCGCGATTATATTTGTTTCTTCTACCAATCAAATGACAGCGATTACTACCACCAGCACTCCGGTTATTATAGCGATTACAGCCAGCACAACGGCGGCAGTTAAAGAGGTGATTGAAAGCACAACAAAAAAGACAGACGAAACGCAGAAAAATTTACAGCAAGCGACAAGTTTATCAAATAACAATCAAATGTTGCAAGCAATTCAAAAAGTGAAAGAAGCCGGTGAAGTAAATAAAGAAACAGAGAAGACCGTGAACGAAGCAAAAAAAGCGATTGAAACAGTCACCGGCATCACAGTTACCCCAGCGCCAGTGATATTAGTCCCAGTTGTTACAAGCACGGTTGAAAAGAAAATTGGAAATTAAGTAATTGAAAATTGTTTAAAAATTATAAATTTAAAATTAAAAATTCTATTACTGTGTGGCTAGGACGCCCTAGAGTTTTCTAGGGGTTCCAGTGCCATACAGTAGTGGGCCATTTAGCAAAGGTCGAGGTTCGATGAGAATCGCTAAATGTCTTGTGTCTAACGCTTATTTTCCGGACCCCTCCTCATTGGCGGGCGCGCCGAGAAAGTAGGTCTAAAAATTAATTATGTCAAAATTATTAAAGAAAACGTTTACCATTTCGGTCGTCGCTTTGACCATCATGTGGAGCGTGGGCATTGCTGCTCTCATTCCAACAGTGGTTAACGCGGTTGATTGCCCGAATTTGGTAGCTGGAGACCTTGTTATGGTAAATGACAAGAGTTCAACAGCTGTCTGGATTTTGGACGCCGGTT
>CAYSQU010000047.1:0-5717 GCA_964433365.1 uncultured Gammaproteobacteria bacterium | reverse complement strand
CACGGTGCAAAATAAAATGCATTATGCCGTTCATGGGCATACCGCGGCCGAAATTATCGTCCAGCGCGCTGATAGCAAAAAACCGCTGATGGGGCTCACTAGTTTTAAGAGTGATTATATTACTACTGATGATATCGTCATAGCAAAAAATTATTTAACCGAGAAAGAAATAAACCAGCTGAACCTAATTGTTTCGGTCTATATTGATTTTGCGGAATTGCAGGCCAGTAGCGGTCGTTTGATGAAAATGCGCGATTGGATTAGAAAGTTGGATGAATTTTTGACCATTTCGGAAAAGAATTTGTTGCATTCAGCTGGCAAGGTAAGCGCGAAGCAAGCGGAAAAAAAGGCCTTGGCAGAATATGAGAAATATCGCCAAGAGCAAGACAAAAACTATATTTCCGACTTTGACCGCGAAGTAAAAAAGCTTTTGCGCGCTCGCAGTAGTTTTAACGGAGGCGGGGAGATGGAAAAAAAGAAACCAACCCCGCAAACTTCAAAAAGAGGATAATAAAAAAATATGGCAAATTTATGGACAAACAAATAATTGTCAAATTGCATAAAAATTTTGAGGATTGCGCTTATGAAAAAGATGGCGTGGAATTTTGGTATGCCCGAGAGCTTCAGATTTTACTCGGTTATGACGAGTGGAGAAATTTTGAGAAAGTTATTGACAAGGCAAAAATTGCCTGTGAAAACGCCAAGCAAAAGCCCTCTGATCATTTTGTTGGCGCCAACAAAACGATCCCAATGCCCAAAGGAGCGAGCAAAGAAATACCGGATATGATGCTTACTCGCTATGGTTGCTACCTGATAGCCCAAAATGGCGACCCGAGAAAAGATGAAATTGCTTTTGCGATGACCTACTTTGCCGTGCAAACAAGAAGACAAGAGATTGTTGAACAACGGCTGGCGCAATGGGAACGCTTGCAGGTAAGAGAAAAGCTCTCTATCTCTGAAAAAACTCTTTCTGGCATTTTGTTTGAGCGGGGCGTTGACGGCCAAGGCAATGATTTTTGTCAATAAAAACAAAAAACCTCACGAACCGCCGCAAGCGCCCATCCAGTGAGGATTTGATTTAATAATAGCAAATTTGAAACCCGTTTGTCAATGCTCCGAATGCCCTGTATGTATCCCCAACCCCAACCCCTACCCCGCAACCCCCAAAAGAGTATAATAAAACCGCGGAGGACTTAATGAGATAAAAATATGAGATTTATTGGGTGTAAAGAAAATTTATTGGGTTTTATAGAAACCTTTATAAAGCAAAAGGATATTAAGAGCAATGTTTTTTGCGATCTTTTTGCTGGCACAGGGAGTGTTGCAAAGCATTTTAAGAAGCTTGGCTACAAAATTATTTCATCTGACCTTTTGTATTTTTCTTATGTTTTGCAAAAAGTTTATATTGAGCAAAATCAATATCCTAAATTTACAAAATTATTAAAACATTTGAAAATAAACCCTGTTGAAGAAACACTTTTTACGAGTGAAAATCAAAATGCAAAAGAAGTTATTAAATATCTAAACAATTTAGATGGCATTGAAGGATTTATCTATAAAAACTATTCTCCCGAAGGCACACGAGGGCAAGTTTATTCTCGTAAATATTTTTCAGGAGAAAACTCTAAAAAATTGACGCTATAAGAGAAAAAATAGAGGAGTGGCAAAGGTCAAATATCGTCAATGAGCAAGAATATTATTTTTTGCTTACTTCACTCATTGAAGCCGTGCCATTTGTGGCAAACATAAGCGGAACATACTCAGCTTTTTTGAAAGAGTGGGATAAAAGAGCGTTAAAAAAAATAACCCTTGAAACGCCTGAAATTATTAAAAGTAATGAGACACATAAGGTCTTTAATGTTGATGGTTTGAAAGTTTTAGACCAGATAAAAGGGGTTGATATTTTATATCTTGATCCGCCTTATAATGAGCGGCAATACGCGCCTAATTATCATATTTTGGAAACTATCGCTAAATGGGATAACCCAAAAATTAAGGGCATTACCGGGATGAGGCCATACGAAGAGCAAAAATCAGAATTTTGCAACGCAAAAACCGGAATAAAAGCGCTTGGCGAGATTATAAATAAAGGCAATTTTAAGCACTTGCTTTTAAGTTATAACAATGAGGGTATAATGCCAGAAAGCGAAATTTTAAAGTTATTCAGCAAGGCAGGCAAAAGCGAAGTGGCGGAACAAAAATATCAGCGATATAAAAGCAACAGCAACGGTGAGCAAAAAAATGGGGTAAGGGAGAAAATTTATTATCTTAAAACCATAAGTCAGCAGAATAAGCTCAATGACCTGAGTGGTTCGGAGTGGATATACTTTCTTAATTCAGTTGAAGTGACACATTATTCAACAAGAGGCGCAGATAGTTTTGTTTATAGTTTGCGAGGAAAACATCCATCGCCAAAGCCGCCGCAGTTGATGAAAAAATTTATTGATTTTTTTACGAAAGAAGGCCAAACAGTGCTCGACCCTTTTATGGGTGTTGGCGGCGCGCTTATCGCCTGTTCGCTATCCAATAGAAAAGGCATTGGTATAGATTTATCAAAAGAATATATTGATTTATACAGAAAAGTTTGCGAAGAGCTCGGTATCGCTAAGCAAACAGCAATTGTTGGCAATTCCTTTGAAATTGAAAGATTGTTGCCAAAAAATACGCAAGTTGATTTCATTTTTACTGACCCGCCGTACGGTGATATGTTAAACAAGAAAAGAACAGGACAGAAAAAAAAGAAAACCGGCGTTGCAGTCGCTACTCCATTTACAAACCAGGAAACTGATTTAGGTAATATGGAAAGAGAAAATTTTCTGGAGACATTAAGAGATATAATTGCAAAGTCGATGCATTATCTAAAACCAAAGGGCTATATTGCGGTTTTTGTAAAAGATTTACAACCTAATGGCAACGGACATAATATGTTGCATTGCTATATCACAAGCAAATTGCTCGAAATACCCGATATTACTTTTAAGGGTTATAAAATTTGGTATGACACAACGCAAAAACTTTATCCGTTCGGCTATCCGCACGCCTTCGTTGCAAACCAGTTTCATCAGTTTATTATGATATTTCGTAAAGAAAAATGATTATGAAAAATAAAAATTTGTGGATTTTAACAGAGGAGCGCCCGAAATGTGAAGTTATCGCGAATATCTTGACGATGTTTGCAAAAGACAATAAATTCGCTTGCTTTATTGATACAATCCGAACTTTACCAATTTTAGAAAAAGGGAAATTTGCATTTATTGAAAATTATTACCCAAAAATTAAAAAAGTAATGCTTTATAACTTGAAAGTAGCGCAAAAAGAAAAACCAACTGCTACTTATATTTTCGGGACAAAATTATTGCTAACTATTGGTGTAGAAATAATTGGAAAAAAATTAGATGGAAAAATTTTTAAGCCGTTTAGCTCGGTTCACGAGATTATTGCCCTTAAAGGGAAAATGCATCGCGCTCATAAAGGCAATGTGCCGATTTTGATAAAGAGAATAGAGGATAAAATAATAATTTCAGGAAGGTTGTATAAGTCCGGCGGGCTTACTCACGATCCAAATATCGGAGCGTTGAGCTTGATAAGCGCGGCAATCCGAACATTGGGCTGGGCTGGCGAAATTATTATCACGAAACACGGCTTAAAACAAAAACACTTGCAAACTGATAACAAGTTTATAAAAATCGCTAATCACTTGGACATAAAAATTCAAGGATTGGTGTTGTTCGCAAGCCGAACAAGAAATATTTACTGGAAATACGAAACAGAGGGCGAAAAGCTCGGCACCATTTTTATTCATTTGGTTGTTGAGAATTTTACAAAGGGTTTTTCTATTTTTGAAAATCACGCTGGTTGCGAGAAAGGTTATTTTATAACGAGCGATGGTAAGTATATCCCGCTTGAAAAATATTCGGACAGAAAAGCGTATAAAGCCGGTAATAAAAATAAAATAATTAGTATTCCCGATTTAATTTTGATTGATTTTGGCAGGAGCGAAATTATTAATATTGAGGGTAAAAAATATCAATTTCGCCAAAATGGAATTAAGGAATTAAAAAGTTTTGGCGATATAGAAAAAACCTATATCAAAAAATATTATGCAAAGTATAAAATTATCCGCACCGTTGTTTTATACGGTGGGACAGAAAAGAAAATTATTGAAATTGAAGTCGGATTTTTGCTCAACGAAAACGGAGATCTTGTTCTAGGCATAAAAGCCCCAGCATTATTCAAGGAAGCCATCAAAAACCTTCTAGATTTTTGGAAGTAATTTTTTTTCAATCAACCCCCCGTAAAAAACATGGAAAAAAAACTAAAAGAAGCAATCAAAAATAGTGGCAACAACTTGCACTTAGAGGTGGCAGGGTTTTTGGGGGGTTCTGGTTGGGATGTAGATTTGAGCTCTTATTATTGTGACGATATAACGGATAAGCCGCGGGAAATAGATATTGTGGCGAAGAAAAAAATAGATATAGATGGCGAGAATGATAGCTTTTTTGTTTATCTGTTTTTGGAATGTAAATATCTTAAAAATGAAGGCGCTTTCAGGATGAATTTGAATAGCGACCAGAGTGCTGTGTCTGCTATAATTTTGAATGGTTTGAATAAAGATGAGATTTTAAGAGAGAGTGAGTGGAAGAAAAGTCATCATTATTTGAAAGCAGAATACATAGCGAAGCTTTTTGATTTTTCTGATAACGAAACCCAAAGGGCGGTTTTTGATGGGGTAACTCAACCAATTAAAGCCCTGCTATCTTTTAGGAGAAAAATGCCTCCAAAATATGTTTGTTATCCTGTGGTAGTTTATAGGGGTATTGATGGTTTTTACCTTATCAATAAAGCCCAAAACACCGATGCGGAACTAGATGTGCTTCAGAAAAAAAATTATCTGATTTTTGGAGTGAAATATTCTTTCAAAACATTGAGCTCCCCAATAAGCTTATTCAGTGAAGCAGATTTTTATGTTGACTTTATTCATCAGGACATATTAAAAGATTATCTGGGTTGCGTTGAAGATGAAATTGCAGAATTAAAAAGATATCTGTGTTTTCAAAATAAAATGAAGAAGAATAAAACACAATGATTACTTATTCAATAATTAAAAAATCACAGTTGGAGGGTGCTTTGCGGCTGGCGCGATTTTAACCGCTGTGCCGAAAGAAGCAATTAAAGATTTCATTGAGAAATAGAGTTATGCAAGGGTGGGCGAGGGGTTATGAATAAAACAAAAGAACAATTTGACGCTGCGGTGGTCGGGGGCGGGCCGGCTGGCATGATGGCGGCCATCAAAGCCAGCGAAAGCGGGGCGAAAGTTGTTTTAATTGAAAAAAATTCTGGTTTGGGCAAAAAGCTTTTAATAACCGGGGGCGGCAGGTGCAATATAACGCAAGCCCTGTTAAATAACCGGGAGTTTGCTGAGAAATTAGGCAAAAATGGCAAATTGCTTTTATCCAGAAGAAAAATAGAAGAAAAATAGCGGGCAATTCTGTTTTTAACAAAAATCAAAAATAATATGAAGAAGATATTTTTGACTTCAACTGGGCTGACAAGCTTAAAGGTTAGAGAGGCTATTTTAGGTGAAATAGGGAAAATGCAAAATCAGCTGGATAAATTTTATTTGACACGGTTTTTGGGCATGTTATCATTAAATTGCTAAAATCGCCCGCTCTGCTTTCGCAAGAAAGCCCGGCGGGTTTTTAGTTAAATAAAAATAT
>CAYSQU010000046.1:2008-5741 GCA_964433365.1 uncultured Gammaproteobacteria bacterium | reverse complement strand
TCTAATTTCGTACAGACGCATTGCAATGCGTCTCTACACCCTATCTAAAAAATGACTACGCGCCATTGCCCACGCGGCGAGCGTCATTCCATCGGTAATCGCGTTGGTTCGCGCTCGTTCATCAATCTCATCCGACCGATGTATAACCGCTTCTAAATTTTCTTCTTCACCGGATGTCGACGCTGAAATCGCGTCAATATCAGCTAAAAACACATAGCATGTGTCTTTCCAGTGACTCACAAGCGGACGAAATACGCCAATGTTCACCATCTCCACTGCTTCACAGCCAAGTTCCTCGCGCAACTCCCGTTTGGCGGCGTCAAGCGGCGTTTCGCCATCGTGCATATTGCCTCTGACAAACTCCAATTGTCGGCCATCTGTCAAATACCTGAAACGAGATACCATCACCACACGGCCATCTGGCAAAATTGGAATGACCAAGGTGCCGCCGCGCGCTTCACCATAATAATAGTCGGATTTCTTGCCTTCCGCGTTTTCAAACACATCATGCTTGTACGACCACCATTGATTTTGATGAACTGTTTTTTCGCTTATTTTTTTTGGCTGTTTTAACATAATAATTTTGCAATTTCTTTTACATCTCCATCCCATTTTTTTATTATTGAATGTATGCTTCCTCCTCCATCGCCCTCATAACGAGGAAAGATATGAATATGCAAATGCGGAATCACTTGCCCGCCAGCCGGCTTTTGATTCCAACCAACATTAAATCCGTCTGGTTTGAGAACTGACTGGATTTTCTCCATTGCTTTTTTGACTCCGATTGACAATTTGACTGTCTCATCATCTGACAAATCAAAGTATGTCTCCTTGTGTTGTTTTGGAATCACAACCGTATGCCCTTTGGCGTGTGGAAAGATATCCAAAAACGCCAGCACTTTTTCGTCTTCATAAACAGTGTGATTCGGCACTTCGCCTTTGATAATTTTGCAAAAGATACAGTCAGACATATAGTATATTTCCCTCCCCTGCTCACAGGGGAGGGCGCAGGGAGAGGTCAGGTCAAACTTTTCTTTGACACTCCGCCAGCCAGACCTCACCCTAACCCTCTCCTCTGCGGAGGCGAGGGAAAATTTTTAATTATTTTTTCTCAAACTTCCTCAACTCCAAATTATCTATAGATAGTATTGTATCAGATAATTTAACTTTTTCAAACACCGGCGCTTTTAATTGTTTTAAGTCAAACCAATAAACCGACGTATTGCGAGTAACAAGCGCGTTGATTGCCTGCTTGGCTTCGGGACTGGACCACTCGGCAATTATTTTTCGGCCGGGAAATAAATATTTATCCGCGTAACGGGTGACAATCACTGACTTGGCCTCTGTTTGCGAATAAACAGCGCCTTGCCATTTGTAGTACGCGCTGACTGTTTTTTTGATTGAACTAAGCCCCTCAAGCGGGGCAAAAACCGAGCGAAAGGAAGAAAACAATAAAATCGCCACAAAAAACACAGTCACGACCTTGCCAAACTTATTCCAACCATACAAACCAACTAACCATTCCGCCAAAATCGGCAAGCCAAAAATATAAACCGGCAAAAAATACCGCGCGTAAGAAGTGCCAATGGACGGCAAATTCATCACATTGTCGCTAAAACGCCAAGAGCCGTAATACGCCAGCAGATAAAAAGAAAACAAAAGATAAAATCCATAATAGGACTTTGGCAGAAGCGCGTCATCGCTTTCGCGATTGCGCGTAAAGCCGACAAAAAAAGACAAAAGTAAAAAAATAAACCAAGCCAAAAATAAAGTGCCGCCATAATGCCAAAATGTTTTTAACATTGTCTTGATATGAAAACCAAACGGCAATAAAAATTGTTTCACTAACGTCCAAATACCATGATTGAGCAAAACACCGCCAGAACCATCTGCTTGCGGACGAACATAACCAGAGCCAAACGCATGGCCGTAATAAATTATTTGCGTGGCCGCGAACAACCAACCAACAAACAGCAAAACGCTGAAAAACAACATCACATTCACCCAATTCAATTTTTTTCTAAAATAATACATCAACAATAATGCCAAAGGCAAAAGCCAAACCGCCTCATTTGGACGCGTGTAAATAGACAACCCCAAAAACAACCCGCTAAACACTGACCAAACCCAGCCAACTTTTTTATTATCCGCTAAAACAACTCGCGCTCCGGCCAACAAAAAGCATACAAACAAAAACACAAACAAAACATTATGCTGAAACGGCCGACTGGAATAATACCACCAACAAGGCAAAATGTACGCTAAAATGGCAGTCAAAAATGCGGATGATTTGTTGGTGATGTTTTTGAAAAACTTAAATAATAGAATCGGCAACAGCGCGCCGATCAGAGGAGTCAAAGCAACAGCGAAATAATTAAAATAAGTAAAACCAAAAACACTGGTGAGTAATTTCAAAACAAGGCCGAACAAGATTATTATTCCAGGAAATCCAATCGGAGCCAAAGCGCCATATATCACAGTCGTACTGCGCGGGTGAACTTGATTTGCGGTAATGAGAGAAAGAGGTTCTGGAACGCGAAAATTATCATTCAAAACAAATTCTCTAATGAAATAATAATTAATGCTCTCATCCGGCTGATTTAATATCAAATTTTCCGGCTGATTTGACCCGGGCCAATATAAAAATAGATAGACGACAAAAAAAATAACAGACGCAAAAGATAGGATTAGATAAATTCGTTTGTTAGACATAATTTCATTTTTTCTTGCAAATCACCAGTATCACCACACTTAAATACTCGCCCAGTCACACCATCCTCCACCATTTCCGACGCGCCCGGGGCGTCGCTGACAATCACAGGCAAACCGCACGCCAACGCCTCGTTCACCACTGTCGGCGTATTTTCGCAGACCAAAGTCGGCGCGATTAGAACATCAGCGCGCGCCAATAACGCGGGAATTTCTTCTCTTTGCGCCGGCCCCAAAAAATGGGCTTGCGGACAACTGCCAATAATATCACGCAGTTCTTTTTCCATTGAACCCTTGCCAACAATTTTCAACTCGCAAGGCAAGTTATTTTCTTTTTTCATTAAATCAACGAACGTTCGCGCTAAAAACAACACGCCCTTGTGTTTCTCTATTTGGCCAAGATATAAAAACTGGGTGATTGAATCACGCTCCGGCCTTTCAACCTTTTCAACGGTTACAGGATTGCGTTCTAATTTGAATTTAGAGCGCGAAAAAAAACCGCGCGATTTGTAAAAATCAATCAAAAACTGCGATGATGAAATTACTGTCTCCGGCGAACCGATTAATTTCTTCATTAACCAAATATACAGCCAGGTCAACGGATTGTGATAACGCCACGCATTTTCGCGACCGGCCCAAATAATCCCGCTGGGCTCAACTAACTGCGCGTCATGCACTGTGTGAATATGACGAAGTTTAAGTTGACGCAAGACAGTTGGAATTAAAAAACTCAATCCCATCAAATTATGCGTGTGGACAATTTCCGGCTTTTCTTTTATCAAAATTTTTCTTACTTTAAGCGCTGTCGCGATATTAAAAATATCGAAAAAATGCCACAACACGCGCGCGAAAAAACCGTGTTTATGAGCGTCTGAGTAAAAATACAAATTACGTGGCGGCAGACCATGAACCACCTCACCCCCGTCCCCTCTACTTGTTGTTAAGGAGATGGGAGTACTTGTGAGCACCACAACTTCATCGCCTTTGGAGACAAAACTCTCAGCAATCGTCTTTACAACCTGCT
>CAYSQU010000046.1:0-1908 GCA_964433365.1 uncultured Gammaproteobacteria bacterium | reverse complement strand
ACAACTTCATCGCCTTTGGAGACAAAACTCTCAGCAATCGTCTTTACAACCTGCTCTGCCCCGCCACGAGCGTATGGGGGGTATAGATTGTTTATCAAGCAAACCTTCATACTACCTCTATTTTACCACAAAAACCCAACATATCAACACCCTGCACACAATTCACACACAAACAGTCATTGCGTAAAAAAACTATATATTATATTATATATCCGTAAATCACCAAATCCGTAAATCATCTGTGATCTGTGCAATCAACGTCAAATCTGTGTAATCTGTGTTTTATGGACATCACTCAAATTGAGAAAATTCCTCCGCAAAATCTGGAAGCGGAAATGTCGCTTTTGGGCTCTATTTTAATTGACAAAGAAGCCATGATGAAAATCGCGGATATTATTGACAGCGACGACTTTTATAAAAATATTCATGGCAATATCTACGACGCAATGGTTGAGCTGTATGGCAGAAATGAGCCATTAGACGTGCTGATGCTTGGCAATCGTTTGGAAGAAAAAGGCGTTTTGGAAAAAATCGGCGGACGAAGTTATTTGATAAATTTATCAAACGCGGTGCCAACCGCTTCGCATGTCTTGCATTACGCCAATATCGTGCGAAAAAAATCCACGTTACGCAAACTGTTGGGCGCGGCAAGCGAGATCATGCGGCTCGGCTACAAAGAAGAGGCGGAAGACGTAGAAGAAGTTTTAGATGAAGCGCAAAAGTTTCTTTATGGCGTTACGCAAAAACATTTAAAAAATACTTACGTTCACATCAAAACGGTTTTGAGCGACGCGTTTGAACGGATAGACGAACTGCACAGAGACAAAGGCAAGTTGCGCGGTATGCCAACCGGGTACAAGCAATTGGATAACCTGCTGGCCGGCTTGCAGAAGTCAGATTTGATAATTTTAGCCGCCCGTCCGTCGGTTGGCAAAACATCGCTTGCCTTAGATATCGCGCGCCATGTGGCTGTAAAAGAAAAAATACCGGTTGGCGTGTTTTCTTTGGAAATGAGCAAGGAGCAATTGGTTGACCGTTTGTTGTGTTCTCAAGCAAATGTTGATTTATGGAAAATGCGCACAGGAAATCTTTCAGACAAGCCGGACAGTGATGATTTTCCTCGCATCGGCAATGCCATGGGAGTGTTATCCGAAGCGCCTCTTTTTATTGATGATAGTCCGGGCAATAATATCATGCAAATCAGAACCAAAGCGCGTCGTTTGCAAATGGAACACGGACTTGGTTTGATTGTGATTGATTATCTGCAATTGATGGAATCACACAAGACAAATTATGGCGGCGACAATCGCGTTCAAGAAGTTTCTGAAATTACACGAGGTCTAAAAGGCATTGCCCGCGAGCTTAATGTGCCTGTTTTGGCCTTGTCACAGTTATCGCGCATGGTGGAACAACGCAAACCGGCAATTCCAAAACTTTCCGACTTGCGCGAATCCGGCTCTATTGAACAAGACGCGGATGTTGTCATTTTTATTTACCGCAAAGCAGCTGACAGAAATTATCGTATTGAAGACATCCCGCCTGATGAAAAAAGTATCGCGGAACTTCATGTCGCCAAACACAGAAACGGCCCTGTTGGAATGGTCAAGGTCTTCTTTGAAGAACAGCGCGCGAGCTTTAAAAATCTTGACACAAAGTTTAACGACTCTTTCACTCCCACCCACAAACCCGCGCCTTTCTCCCCACCTGCCCCGTCAATGCCGAAATTCTAAAAAACAAAATCTCGGTTATCCGAGATTTTGTTTTTTTCACTGCCTGCATCCAAGATACAAGCACTGAACTGAGAGGGGTACCTATTCCCTCATTGGCGCGAATCTGACAGTGTAATCGTCAGATGGCCTTTGCCTCGCTCGGTGAAAACCGGGGCGGCGGGTGGAAAGAGCTTGTGGA
>CAYSQU010000045.1:0-5824 GCA_964433365.1 uncultured Gammaproteobacteria bacterium | reverse complement strand
CTATAAACAGCTAAAACAATAATCCTATGTCAACTTTAATTGAAAACCTAATCGAAGCCGGGCTTGAACCAAGCACAGCCAATATTTATGTATTTTTAGCGGAAAATGGCGAACAGTCAGTACCAAAAATTATAGAAAAAACGGCTCTTTCCCGTACTGCCATTTATGAAAGCCTGAATTTGCTTATAATAAAAAATTATGTGGAATACCGCAAAGACGGCCGAAAAGCGCTTTATCGCGTTTCCCACCCCCAAAAACTCTTTGACCTGATGTCGGAAAAAAAGCGCCAAACAGCGCTGTTGGAAGATAAAATGCAAAATACGGTGAAAACCTTGGTTGGAGCATATAATCTAACCCAAAACAAACCCGGGGTAAGATTTTTTGACGGCAAAGATGGATTAAGGGAGGTGATATTTGATTCTTTGACAGCCAAAAACACGATCTATACGTATATGGATAGTGAAGCAATAAATAAATATATCAAAGACATAAACGAAGAGTATATCCAAAAAAGGAAGGGAAATAAAATACCAAAAAAAATTATCGCCATAGACACGCCGTTCGCGCGAGAACGCTACAAACAGTTGGCCGGCGATTTAACCGAAGTACGGCTGATTCCATTTCAAGCCAACCCATTCAAGACCGGCATGCAAATTTACGACAACACCGTTTCTTACACTACTTTGGATGAAAAAAAAATGATCGGTGTGATCATTAAAGACGAAGATATCGCCAGTATGCACAAATCATTATTTGAATTTACATGGTCAAAATTGCCAGCTATGCCGCGATAGCTTTTTCTGCTCCATTTTGAGCCGGACGAACGAGTTTGAGAAATGTCTGGCCGGTACCGTGATAATTAGAATCCTTACTTACCATTTGGAATCCCATTCTATCAACATAGGTTTTCAAAATTGGATTTTTTTCATATACCACCAGTTCTATATCTCTCTTTTTACCTTGTTCTTCAACAATAGATTGCATGAATGTTCCACCAATAGACACCCCTTGCGCTTCCGGACGAACATTAAAAGAACCAAGATAAAGATTGCCGTTGTTAATTTCAGTCAGACGCAAAAAAGCAAGAATCTCACCACTCTTTTTTAAGACGTAAAAATCATGTCCGACTTCTTCCAAAGCCGAGACAAACTCCTGTTTAACTTGCTTCAATAATTTGGCATCATAACTATCAACTCGATTAGCCACAAAAATTCTCAATAATTCTTTTTTTGTTTTTTCATCTAACGCAGATGAATCAGCGGTGGAAAATTCAACATCGCGAATATCTTCAAACTTCAATTCCCGTCTGCTTGATATGGCTTTAAAAGCCACGGAAAATAACAGCGCGTCGGAACTATGGTGGTCTAACTCCGCCAAAATATATTCTTCTTGTTCTGTGCTTAGTTTTTTATTTCCCAAACGTTCAAAATATTGCTCTAAAAATATTTTACCGCGTCGTAAGATATTATCAGCTATCTCCAATAATGCCCCCGCATCCGCGCCATCTTTGATAACATCGCCAAGATACTTTACGGCTGATTTGGCTCGTTCGCCCAGCTCATTATATTTGGCAAAAATTTTGCGGGCCATTTCTGTTGGTAGCTTTTCCGCCATGGCCAATATTCTATCCCCCATTTTTAAATCATATTCCCCAGACATAAAAGTCCTGATAAAATCCATACTGTATTTTTTAACACACTCTGCCACGCGATCCACCACATCTTCTTTTTTATCTCTTAAATAACGCAACAACCAAATTTGCTCCCTTACAGTTAAATCAGCCAAATTTAAATTTAATTTTTTCTCCAGCGCGCGGCGAAACGGCAAACCGTGCATTTCACCAAAACTATCGATTAAATTCCCCTGTTCGTCGTTGGTAATAGCGGTGTTGTACAAATTTTCTTCTATTAACTCATACAATCGTCTTGGTTCGCGCTTTACTTGATTTTTTTTCAACTTATCAGTAAGCTCTATCATTCTTTCATCCAGCCAAATTGCCATTTCCGGCAGTTTATCCTTATAAGTTTGCAAAAAATTTTCCAATTCAGCGCTTGGTGTACGCAAATATTGTTCAAAATCCACAAAATCTTGGGCGGTCTGTGGAATTTCAATCTCAAATTTACTTTCAAAATCCTCTACAATCTCTGGCGGTAATTTGTGCCTATCATACAAATAAATAGCCAAAGAAAAATGATGATCAACCAATAGCGGACGATCCGAAATATGTACATCCAAGCAATCGCGTAAGCGCGCGATTTGATCACGGCTCATGGTTAATCCTCCACTATTCTCGGCAAAAAAAACTTGTTTTCTCTTTTGACAATCTTCAAGACGATCATGTAAATCCTTTATAATTTCGGAGGATTGCAGTCGCGCTGTTTTTTCATGATCTGTATTCTTAAAAAACTCAGTTAGTTCAGAATACGTCTGACATTTCGCGGCTTCCGGAAATACATTTTCTAAATCATTATTCAGCTCATTAAAACTTTCAGGCATCTGTAGCCGAATCAAAAAATATCTGGCCAAACCATTAAAATCACCTTCGGTAATAAACCTTTTCAGGCCTATTACCGCCCAATTCAAGCTGTCTAACGAAAGTTCGCCGGTAATTTCTTTGTTGTTCTGCGCCGCTATTTCTAAATTTTCGTCCAAACCATAAACGCTTTCTGTCATCCCCTGTTTATCATATATTCCGGCGGTATTTTGAGCCACAGAAGCAAAAATACAACTACTGCGAATTTGTTCGGCTGCCCGCTCGCCATGCCCAATAGTGGCGAGTGGCATCACATCGTATAATTGTTTTAAGTGCTCATTTCCACGAGTATATTGAAATTCCAAATCTATTCTTTCTTGAATAGCGTAGGCTTCTGGATTCGACTCGCCATAACGAACAAATAAATCTTCAATTTCCAAATCCGACAAACTATCTACTTCCTCTTCCACATTGATTAAACCATCATTAACCAAATCTATCGCTCCATTCCTTAAAAGTTTTCTTTTTAAATCTACTGACCAACCAGACAAAAATGGTTCCCTTAATAAACGAATAAATTGCAAATCAAAAAAGTTGCCTTTTTCTGCCGCTCTCTCCAAAACTTTTAACTCCTTTGGCTTCAACTGTCCTTTGCGCAAACTTAAAACAGAATCAACTCCGATCCTTTCCAAAATTTCCGCATTATTGGTTGGCTGATCCAAACTATCAGTGTATTGCGGGTACTGTTGATGAATTGCTTCAAAACTTCCTTCCCTCATAAGATTATTTAACACTTAACCACACCCTATTTTACACCAAATGTCAAGATTGGGCAAACGGCATTGAATACAATCCGCGTTTGAGGTACAATACAAGCATTATGGACGAAGAAGTATATCAATTAGATGAGGACTTCACACCCAGAATCGTGAGCGAAAAGGCAGACGAAGGCGAGGAGGAGATTGAAGTAACATTAAGACCACAAAATTTGGTTGATTTTGTGGGCCAAGAACACATCAAAGAGCCGTTGAAAATCTCAATCCAGGCCGCGCAAAAACGCGAGGAGCCGATTGAGCATGTTTTGCTGTATGGCAACCCCGGATTGGGCAAGACGACGTTGGCGCATATTATTGCCAAAGAAATGGACGTGAACATCAAAGTGACTGCCGGGCCGGCCTTGGAGCGAGTCGGCGACTTGGCCGCGATTTTGTCCAACTTGAACGCAGGCGATGTTTTGTTTATTGATGAAATTCATCGCCTAAACAAAACAATAGAAGAAATCCTTTACACAGCAATGGAGGACTACGCGGTTGATATTATAATTGGCAAAGGGCCGGCCGCGCGCACTATGCGCATGCCTTTGGAAAAATTTACATTAATTGGCGCTACTACCAGATTGAGTTTGTTGTCCGGTCCTCTACGCGACAGATTTGGCCATGTGTTTCATCTGAATTTTTATGAACCGGAAGATATTGAAAAAATCGTCAAACGCAACGCGAAGATTTTAGAAATTGAAATGGAAAAAGAGGCCGGACAAACTATTGCCGAACGAGCGCGCAGAACACCGCGCGTGGCTAACCGCTTGCTCAAACGAGTGAGGGACTTCGCCGAAGTTCGCCATGACGGAAAAATCAGCAGCGAGTCAGCGCTTTTGGCTTTGGACATGTTAAAAATTGACGCGCTTGGTTTAGATGAAGTGGACAGAAAACTGCTTTTAACAATGATTGAAAAATTTTCCGGCGGACCAGTCGGCCTCAACACCCTGGCCGCGGCCGCGGCCGAAGAGATGGATACAATTGAGACGGTCTATGAACCATATTTAATGCAAATCGGCATGTTGGAGCGCACGCCGCGCGGACGCAAAGCAACGAAAAGCGCTTATGAGCATTTAAAAATAAAATTATGGTAATCATTCCATTATATACATTACTATTCGTCTATTTTCTATTCTTAGCAATTTTCGCCGTCTTTCTCCTTATCAATTTCTATCACATTGTGATGACCGCGTCGTTCACGCTATCCAGTTTTTTGGTGACATTCATAATTTTCGCTTTAACGGTTCTGACACTATATTTTACATGGCAATTTTTAAGCGAAGTGGACTGGCAAGCCACTTTAACTGTCTTTAATTCTTCGTGGTTCACTGATTTATTTAATTCTCCGTCTATTCCATTTTAAAATATGATTATTTCAAACATCATCAAACAAAAAACGTACGAAAAGGTGGAGTATCTCTTGCGCCGACATCCAATAACTTTTTTTCCGGTGTTGCTTTTATTTCTAGTTTTGATATCCGTCCCGCCGGGACTGTATTTCCTGATCAACAGCATGTTTCCAAACATCATGGCCGGGGCCGTTTTTTATCCATTAGCCGTATTAGTAACCAGCATTTATTATTTAAGTTTATACATATTTTTCTACGCCCAATTCATTGATTTTTATCTTGATTTATGGATAATCACCAATGACCGCGTGGTTGACATTAAACAAATGGGGCTTTTTTCGCGAACAATTTCCGAACTTGACTTGTACCGTATTCAGGATGTTATGGTTGAAATACACGGATTTTTCTCCACACTGTTTCATTATGGCAATATAACCGTGAAAACCGCGTCCAGCGGTTCGAATTTTGTCTTTCACCACATCCACAATCCAAACGAAATCCGCCAAGCGCTGATTCGCCTGGCGGAAGAAGATAGAAAACATCATCAGGGTTGACAAAACTACTCACTCGCTCTCTGGCAATAATCCCCTGTCTCTGAGTTTACAATAATTTCCTCGCCTTCTTTAATAAAAATCGGAGCGTTAATTTTTAAGCCATTGTCCAAAACAATTTCTTTGGTAACATTACCAGCCGCGCTGTCGCCTTTGACTGCCGGGGGCGCTTCTTTGACAGTGTATTTAATTTTCTTTGGCAATTGTAAAGCCACCGCGTTACCACCAAACATCGCCATCACCACTTCCAGGCCATCTTTTAAATACTTGCCATCTTCGCCGATTATATCTTCACTCACGTCAATGGTTTCGTACGTGTCTTTATTCATGAAAGAATAAAAAACGCCATTGCGGTATAGATATTGCACGTTAACATACTCAACTTGCACCGTGTCCACGGACTCGCCGCTTTTGTAAGTGATTTCCATTGTCTTGCCGGAAGAAATTCCGCGCATTTTTGTTTTCGTAAACGCCGCGCCCTTGCCGGGGTTTACAAATTGCGCGAATGTAACAACAAACAAATCATTGTTGTGTCTAATTACCGCGCCCTTGCGAATGTCAGTAGTGTCACCCATATGTTGGTAATGTTACCACATCTTCAATCTTTTCGCAACCACCAAGAACCATCACCAATCG
>CAYSQU010000044.1:0-5874 GCA_964433365.1 uncultured Gammaproteobacteria bacterium | reverse complement strand
CCAGCCGGTTTGGCAGGAAAATAATATCTTGTGCATAATGGGCAAAACACCCAGAGAAGAGGGAGATAACAAGATTTTTGTGGAAAAAGCCGTTTTTTTGACCAAAGAAAATGTAATGCAGATTTGCGAACAGATGTCAGCCAACGGCATGGCCAGCCAGCCGGATTTGCAAGAAAAAGATAAGACAGTGATTTTGAATTTAAGCAAAGAGGAATTAAAAGACAAAGCCGACGCGCTTAAAAAAATATTCTCCGCGCATCCCGGCAAATATCTCGTCTACGTCAAAGTCGGAGCGAGTACAATTCGTACTCAGGCGATGATTGATTGGAACAGCGAGGTTAGTGATGAGTTGAATAGGGAGGTTGGGGAGGGGAGGGTGGAAGTAATGGAGTAATTAAGAAATTAAGGAATTAGAAATTATACGGAAATTAAAGAAATTATTGTAGAGACGCCCCGATGTTACATCGGGGCGGAGTTTTGTTTTTGGTTGTTTTTTTGTTTTATCTGGTTTTCAAAAGTCCCGTAGGGACGCCCGTTCGCTAGGCAGGCAGTTTACTGCCTGCAAAATGTAATTAAAATTGGTAGAGTCCCGTAGGGACGAATGACATTTTCAGCCGTCCCTATGGGACTAACCATAATTTGAGACATTGGTGCAGGCGCTAAAGCGCCTGCCTATCGAACATTATGCCCCTACGGGGCTTTTTTGGGAAATTTCAATACACATCCCCATTCTCCCTCACCTTCTCATCTTCATACGGCCCAACCTGCCTGCGGTAGAATTCTAATTTGGCTGATTCAAGCGCGCCGATGAGTTCATTGTAGTCCTTGTATTTGCCAGCGCCTTTGAGAGCGAGGAGTAGTTTTGTAATTGAGTAATTAAGTTCTCCTGCGCGTTGGTCTGGGTTGATTGTCTGAGCCAACTCTTGTATTTTTGGGTCTAATCGTTCTCGATCCGGTTTCTTTATATATGGCATATGTTTTATGATGCATGATGCAGATAGCTTGATACAATTTTGTGTCATGTTATCTGGGTCATGGGTAAAGAATTATTTAATTTATGTCATTTAAACTTTTGACGCTCTCATTGTTGTGAATACGTTTTATCATCTCGGCAAAGCGATGACTGACCGGAACAACCTCAAGATTGCGTAGATTGAAATGCGTCGAGGGGATGGTGTCGGTGGTTATAAATTTTTGGATTGGCGAGGCGTTTAATCGCTCGGCAGCGCCTTCGCCGAGGTTGGCGTGGATAAAGCATGAATCAATACTAATTGCTCCGGCTGTTTCTAATAAAAATTTGGCGTCTTCAATTAATGTGCGGCCGCTTAATGTTTCATCATCAATAATTAATACTTTTTTGCCAGTAACATCGCCCATCACGCCTTTAATCACCACTTTTTCATCATTGCCAATCCTACGTTTATCCATCATCGCGACTGGCAGATTTAAACCATCTGCGTATCGTTTTATCATCTTCGCCGCGCCAGCGTCACCGGCCACGACTACATAATTTTCTAAATTCCAATTGGTTTTTAGATATTGGATAACGTCTGGCGCCGCGAGTAGCTGGTCGCATGGGATTGAGAAAAAGCCCTGTATTTGTTGCGCGTGCATTTCCATTACTAAGGCGCGATTGGCGCCGGCAGTTTGCAGTAAATCAGCTATTAATCGCGCGGTAATGCAAACTCTGGGCTGGTCTTTTTTATCAGAGCGGGAGTAGGGTAAGTATGGCATTACGGCAGTGATTCGTTCTGCCGAGGCATCACGGAGAGTGCGAATCATGATAAGCAATTCCATTATATCCACATCAACTGACTGCGTTTGTGTTTGCACGACAAAAACATCATCCCCGCGCACCGCTTCATCAATCGTAAAAAAACGATTTCTGTTGCTGAAAGTAAATGATTGGCTTTTGGTTTCTTCTATGCCCAAATCAGCGCAGATTTTTTTGGTAAAGTCCTTGTGGCTGGATCCGCCGATGATTTTTAGCCGCATATGGTGAAATTGTTAAACTGTTAAATTGTTATATTGTCAGAGATCTCCCAATTGGGGTTTGCAGTAAGTTTCTGCCAGGGGGTGAAATTATTTTTTGTAGCATGATAGTAGCCGGCGATGGCGATCATGGCGGCGTTGTCCATGGCGTAGCCAGATGTAGGACATAGGACGTAGGACACAGGACTTGCATTTTTTACTTCTTCAATTAACGTCTCTCGCAATTTTTTATTAGCAGCCACGCCGCCACCGAGGATAACTGTTTTTGGTTGATATTTTTCTATGGCTTTGAGTGTTTTGCCAACCAGTACGTCAATTATGGCTTGTTCAAAACTGGCACAAAAATCGGCGACACTAATCTCCCCTCCTTGGAAAGGAGGGGTTGGGGAGGTTGACAATCGTTGGTCAACCCCCTCTCGCTCCCCCTTTCCAAGGGGGAGAGTATTATCTCGCAACCAATACAAAGCTGACGTCTTCAAACCCGCAAAACTAAAATCAAGATTATTTTCCTTCAGCATTGGGCGGGGGAATTTTATTGCGTTTGGATTACCGGTTTCGGCAAATTTAGAAATTTTTGGTCCGCCAGGATAATCAAAACCAAGCAGTTTCGCGACTTTATCAAAACATTCACCAGCCGCGTCGTCTTTTGTCGCTCCAATGCGTTCGTACTGACCTTGTTTGTTCATTAAAATGAGTTCTGTGTGGCCACCAGAGGCGATGAGGGCGAGAGCGGGATATTGAATATTTGATATTGGATATTTTGTATTTGTTTGTATCTTGTCTCTTGTATCTTGTAACTCAACACTGTGAATATGTCCCTCAATATGATTTACCGAGACAACCGGCACATTCCACAAATACGACAACGTCTTCGCCGCTTCCACTCCAACCATCAATCCAGTTATTAGTCCAGGTCCAGATGTCACCGCAATGACATCAGGTTTGGGTTGGTTGGTAAGTACTTCATCAATCAGTGGCAAGATATTCTCTGCATGACATCGTCCGGCAATTTCCGGCACCACACCGCCATATTTTTTATGTACCTCAATTTGGCTCGCTGTTTTTTCCGCGAGTATCTCAAAAGTACCCTCGTCTGCTTTCACGAGCGCCACGGATGTGTCGTCGCATGAACTTTCAATGCTTAAAATTATCATATTATATCTAAACTAATGTCCAGTGCTTTGGTTGAGTGTGTAAGCGCGCCCAAAGAAATCACATCTACGCCGGTTTGGCTGTAATTTTTGATAGTTTCCTCATTAATCCCTCCAGAGGCCTCAAAGATTATTTGGGGGTGTGTTTTGTGTAGTGTTTTTATTAGCTTTTTTATTTGATTGGGTTTAAAATTATCAAACATTATTACATCTGGTTTAAGTGCTATTGCTTTTTTTAATTCTTTTTCATTTTTAACTTCAATTTCCCAA
The DNA here is from genome assembly GCA_964433365.1 of uncultured Gammaproteobacteria bacterium. Lineage (GTDB taxonomy): Bacteria > Patescibacteriota > Patescibacteriia > Magasanikbacterales > UBA922 > CAYSQU01. The sequence goes on along the minus strand of CAYSQU010000044.1, from coordinate 2,461 downwards.
AATGAATGTGGAATTTGTTTCGACGTAAAGTCGGGATCCCGTACTTCGCGTCGGAAAAATTCAAAATTCGAAATTTTTAAATGATTGTCTTTGATTAGAATCCAGTCATAAAGTCCAAGGCGATGTGTTCCACCACCGCCGACAGTTACGGCTTTCTTATCCAAGAGTCCCCACTGTGTTTTGCGTGTAGGACAAATTAGAACATGCGGACAAAGTTTGACTAGATGCGCTGTTTGCGTGGCAATCCCGGACATTCGTTGCAAAATATTCAAGATAGTGCGCTCCAGTTTTAAGATTGTCTTAATTCCTCCGGTTAGTTTGAGTATTTTATCTCCTTTTTTGACTTTGCTACCATCATTCTTATAACTTATAACTTCCAACTTATAACTTTTAATAAACCATTTTATTTCTTCAATTCCGGCAACGATTCCGGCTTGTTTGGCTCTTATAATCGCGGTTATTTTTTGGTTGTTTTTAAATAGCGCGTTGCTTGTTATGTCGCCCTCCTTATCCGTATCCTCGTTTAACATAAAATCAACCAGCCATTTTACTTGTCTAAAGTACTTTTTGTTTTTTAAAGTCAACTTCTCTTTTTGGTTGAAATATTTGCGAGTCTTTTGCGTTTTATTCATATTTTCATTTTTTTCTCAACTCTGTCCCAGAGATGTTTATATTGATTTTTAGTGATATAACTTTGTACCCGCCTTTTTTAAATAATCTTTTTACCAACTTATTACCAGTATATATCACATCAAAGTCGCTGACAATTTTTTCCACATGCGCCACCCAATTTTTAGCGTCATGAATATCAGGAATGGCGATGATTTTGTATTTTTTATTTTTGTCAAGCGCTTTTTCAATCATTTCTCTTCTTTCCTCAAAACTGTATGGATTGTCATTTGTTCCACTGTATTGCGAACTTCCAACACCAATAATTATTTGCTTTTCAGAAATTTGTTTTATGGCATCTATATGTCCGGAATGAAATGGCTGGAAACGGCCGATAAATAGCGCTATCATAAGCATTGATTACACTGATTTTGAATGGATTACACAGATTGGGGGTGATGTTCTCTTGTGTTCTGAGTTTTTTATCATGTTTTTGACAAGTTTTACTTTGTTTGCGGGGAATTTGGATAATGGCTTCTTGTGTTCTATGGAAAAAAGAATTTGGTCCAGCAGTTCGTAGGTGATTCCCAATTCGCCTTCGTCGGTTTGTCCGTCCCAGAGCCCGGCAGTGGGCGGGTGGTCAATTATTTCTTGTGGGATTTTTAGTTCTTTGGCCAGCTCCCTTACCTCTGTTTTGTACAAATCACCGATTGGCAAGATGTCTACTCCGCCGTCGCCGTATTTGGTGAAGTACCCTGTCATAATTTCGGATTTGTTGCCAGTGCCGAGCACTATTGCGTTGAGTTCGTTGGCTTTGGCGTAGAGAATGGACATTCGGACGCGGGCCTTCAAGTTTCCAATAATCTTTTGATCTTTCAATCTTATAATCTTTTGGTAGCTGTCTAGAATGGGAGATAGGAGATAGGAGATAGGAGATAAATTAAGATTTTTTGCGATGAGTTTTGCCAATTTTAAGTTCAACTCTGTGTTCGTGGAAGAGGGGAGGATTAGGGCAAAGACATTGTCCGCGCCAAGCGCTTCAACTGCCAGAAATGCGACGATTGAAGAATCCAACCCACCGCTCAAACCCAAGACAACTGGTTTGTCGCCAGCGTGTTTTTTGATGAAATTGATGATTTTTGTTTTCATAGGTTTTACTCACCCTCAAACTCCACCAACCCAAATGTCTTATACCCAGCGTTTTCTAATTTTTTCTTCCCGCCCAAGTCAGGCAGGTCAATCACAAAACAGCACTCAATAATTTCCCCGCCCAATTTTTTGATTAAATTGCACGCGGCCATGGCTGTGCCGCCGGTGGCGATTAAGTCATCAACCAAAAGCACTTTGTCTCCGGGCTTAATAGCGTCTGCCGAGACCTCAATTTTGTCTTTGCCATATTCAAGGTCGTATTCTTCTGACACAACTTCTGGCGGCAACTTGCCTTTTTTTCTGATTGGCACAAAGCCCTTTTGTAATCTGTTGGCTAAAATAGCGCCAATAATAAACCCGCGGCTTTCAATGCCAACCACAAAATCAATTTTTGTATCTTTGTAGCGTTCCAACAACAAATCAATCAAATGATTGAATCCATCACTGTCTTTCAGAAGTGTTGTAATGTCACGAAACATCACGCCCTGTTTTGGCCAGTGGGGGATTGTTCTTATTTTTTCCTTGATTGATTGTGGCATATCAAATTTTTGGTATAGTATTTAAAAGTAAGTCAGTGACGTTTTTGGCGTTTTTGTGGAAAATATCTAAAATTGCCTGCCAAGTAACTGGTTCTTCATCTTCTTTCCAACAATCATAGTCAGTTGACATCGCAATAGTCGCATATGGAATTTTTGCTTCGTTG
>CAYSQU010000043.1:0-5988 GCA_964433365.1 uncultured Gammaproteobacteria bacterium | reverse complement strand
AGGGAATTCAAAGTATTATACCACAAAATCAGAGTTTTGTCAAGACCCATGCCAGTATTTTGTATATTAGCAATGTAAGTTTTCTGTCTGCTCTGTGGATAAGTTGTGCTTTGCCAAAAGGCCAAAATTTCAATTTGGCTAAAATAAGCCAAAAATGGGGGTCTTGACAAGCTGGTGAAAACCAGCTTTTGGATTTGACAAGAAGTAAAATTTGTTGTATTATGTAGCCATCTCAAATAAGCGCGTGCGCTTCAGGCAGAAAAGGCGGAACATGTCCTTCTTCCAACAAAATGCGCGCGTGTACTCTGGAATACCCGTTCAGGGATTCATGGGGTACGTGCGTTTTTACATGCCTGTATTTTTCTTCGTCGTACAATCATTATAAAATAATTAGAATCCCTTGAGGGGGTAATTTTTTGTTTTATGCCAACCTTCAAACGCCAGCCGACCACGGAAAAAGAGCGCAAGTTTTTTACCGACCTCCGCGATGCCACGCCATTGCCGGACTTGATTGAGGCGCAGAAGACGTCTTATGATTGGTTTTTTAAGAATGGCATGACGGAGTTATTTGAAGAGATTTCTCCGATTACGGATTTTACTGGCCGCGACTTGGAATTGTATTTTGAGGATTATTATATTGATGAACCGAAATTTGACGAAGTGACTTGCCGAGAAAAAAATATCACTTTTGAAGCGCCTTTGCGCGTTAACGCCAAGCTAGTAAACAAGCGCACAGGCAAGACAGACAAGCAGGAGATTTATCTGGGTGATATCCCAATCATGACTAATCGCGGCACATTTGTGGTTAATGGCATTGAAAGAACTGTTGTCGCCCAGCTTATTCGCAGTTCCGGCGCGTTTTTTACCGCCGAAGCGGTACGCGACCGCAGATATTATGGCGCGAAAATAATTCCAAATCGCGGGGCATGGATTGAAGTTGAGACAGATCTAAATAATGTAATGTGGATAAAGGTGGATAGAAAAAGAAAAGTCGCGGCCACCTCGTTGTTGCGCGCTTTTGGTTATGGTTCGGATGAAGAAATCACGAAATTATTCGCTGACGTGAATAATCACTCAAACGTGGATTTTATTGACGCGACATTAAAAAAAGACAATTCCAAAAGCGAAGACGAAGGTTTGATTGAGGTCTACAAACGTATCCGTCCCGGCGATTTGGCCATGGCTGACAATGCCAAGAGCTTGATTCACGCCATGTTTTTTAATTTTGAACGTTATGATTTGGGACGGGTCGGCGTGTATAAATTTAACACTAAGTTTCAGCTTGGATTGAAAGACAAAGATTTTGACGTAAAAGATAATCGTGTTTTATCAAAAGAAAAATTGTTGCAGGTTTTAAGAGAAGTCGTGCGTTTGAACGTGACTCAAGAAGAGCCGGATGATATTGACCATTTGGGCAATCGCAGAATTCGTTCTGTGGGCGAACTTGTGCAGAATCGCTTCCGCATTGGTTTGGCGCGCATGGAGCGCATTATCAAAGATAGAATGAGCACCTACGAGCTTGATGGGCTAACTCCAAACAAACTCATCAACGCTCGTCCTGTTATCGGTTCTGTGCGAGAGTTTTTCATGAGTTCACAGCTGTCGCAGTTTATGGATCAAGTAAATCCTTTGGCCGAATTAGAGCACAAGCGACGTATTTCGGCTCTTGGCCCCGGCGGCTTGTCTCGCGATCGCGCCGGCTTTGAAGTCCGTGATGTGCATACGACGCACTATGGCCGTATTTGTCCGATTGCCACTCCGGAAGGCCCGAACATTGGTTTGGTCGGCCATCTTGCCAGCTTCGCTCGTATCAATAGCTTTGGTTTTGTTGAGACCCCCTATCGTGTTGTGGAGCGCAAAGGCGGCAAGGCGCGCGTGACTAATGAAATTGTTTCCTTAAATTCTTTTGAAGAAGAGCGCGTTGTCACTGCCGCGGCCACTACACCGCTTGATAAGGATGGATATATAGTGGGTGATAGAATCCCAGCTCGCATCAAAGGCAAGCCTGGTGTTGTTGATGTTGGCGAGGTGGATTATTTGGATGTCGCGTCTTATCAGATTTTAAGCGTTGCCACCGGGCTGATTCCGTTTTTGGAACATGACGACGCGACCCGCGCGTTGATGGGTTCAAACATGCAGAGACAGTCAGTGCCGTGTATCAGCCCTGACGCGCCATTGGTTGGCACAGGCATTGAACGCAAGGCCGCGGAAAATAGCGGTTATGTGTTATTAGCGGAATCAGATTGCGAGATCACAGGGTTGGATGGCGGTAAAATTGAACTTACTACTAAAAAAGGCGAAGTCATAACCCATCGCTTAAATAAATTCATTCGTTCAAATGCTTCCTCTTGCATAAATCAACGTCCATTGGTTAAATTGGGCGAGAAAATAAAAAAAGGCCAGCCAATGTCTGACGGCCCGTCTATTGAAGGCGGCGAGCTTGCTTTGGGCCAGAATGTTTTAGTCGCCTATATGGTTTGGGACGGCTTTAATTATGAAGACGCGGTGATTGTTTCTGAGCGTTTGGTGCAAAACGATAGATTTACTTCAGTGCACATAGAGGATTATGTGATTGATGTGCGCGACACCAAGCTTGGGCCGGAGCTTGTTACTTCCGATATTCCCAACGTCAGCGAAGAAAAATTAAAAAATCTTGATGCCGAAGGTGTTGTGCGCATTGGCGCGGAAGTTCAGTCCGGAGATATTCTTGTTGGCAAAATCACGCCAAAAGGCGAAACAGAACTTTCGCCGGAAGAGCGGCTTTTACGCGCGATTTTTGGCGAAAAAGCCCGTGATGTGCGCGACTCTTCTCTTTATTTGGAGCATGGCGAACACGGCAAAGTGGTTAATGTGCGCGTGTTTTCGGCCGAAAATGGCGACAAATTACAGCCGGGAGTTAGCAAACAAGTGCAAGTGACAGTAGCTGATATGCGCAAAGTGCAAGTTGGCGACAAATTAGCCGGCCGCCACGGCAATAAGGGTGTCATTTCCAAAGTCGTGCCAGTGGAAGATATGCCTCGCTTGGAAGACGGAACGCCAGTTGATATGATTTTGTCTCCGCTTGGCGTTATTTCCCGCATGAATTTGGGTCAGCTGTTGGAGACGCATCTGGGTTTGGCGGCAAATGCTTTGGGTTATCGCGCCGCGACCCCTGCGTTGAATGGCATTACCGAAGAACAAATTAAAGCAGAATTGCAAAAAGCCGGTTTTTCCACAAGCGGACAGGTTCAGCTTTTTGATGGCCGCACAGGCGAAGCGTTTGATCATCCAACTACTGTTGGTTATAACTATATTTTAAAACTCAATCACATGGTGGAAGATAAAATTCACCAACGTTCAATTGGGCCATACAGCTTGATTACTCAACAACCATTGGGCGGAAAAGCGCAATTCGGCGGACAGAGATTCGGCGAAATGGAAGTGTGGGCTTTAGAGGCCTATGGCGCCGCGCATACTTTGCAGGAAATTTTGACTATCAAATCAGATGATGTGCCAGGCCGCTCAAAGGCCTATGAGGCCATTATTAAAGGTGAAAAAATCAGCCGCGTTAATTTGCCAGAATCATTCAACGTGTTGGTCCGCGAATTAAAAGGTCTTGCCTTAGAAGTCGAACTTTTGGCGGACAAGGGCGGTGGCGAGTACCAGTTGGTTGAAGAGGAAAAGTTTTTGCCGGGAACTGAACGGATGGGCAGTTTAATGACAGGAAAAGAAATAGACCCGGATAAGAAAATAATTTAACTTTTTATTTTATGGTAAGAGAAAATATTCACTCAATCAACTTTGACGCCTTACGTCTGCGCGTGGCATCTCCGGAAGCAATCCGCGGATGGTCGCACGGCGAAGTGGTCAAGCCGGAGACCATTAATTACCGCACGCAAAAACCGGAAAAAGGCGGTTTGTTCGCGGAGGAGATTTTTGGGCCGACCAAGGACTGGGAGTGTTATTGCGGAAAATACAAAAAAATTCGCTACAAGGGCATTGTCTGTGACAAGTGCGGAGTGGAAGTTACCCACTCGCTTGTCCGCCGCCAGCGCATGGGGCATATTGAATTATCAGCGCCGGTTTCTCACATTTGGTTTTTGCGCTCCATTCCGTCAAAGATCGGTTTGGTGCTTGATTTGTCAATTCAGGCCTTGGAAAAAGTGATATATTTCGCTTCTTTTGTCATTACTCGCGTTGACGAAGAGGGCAAAAAACAGACGCATGAATTATTGCGCGGGGAATATAAGTCAAAGAAGAAACAGATTTTGAAAGATTTTGAAAATCAGGTTGAACAAGGAAATCAGCAAAAAAAAGGCCGTGGATTTATGGATGATTTGGCTAAAGAACGAGACCGCAAATTAGAGTCACTGGAGGAGGACTTCAAGAGCGCTGAATTGGATTTGAAAGATATTCAGATGATGAAGATTGTCTCCGAGAGCAAATATCAAGAAATGGCTTTGCGTTATGGACACTTATTTGACGCGGAAATTGGCGCCGAAGCCGTCCGCCGTCTTTTAGAAAAACTTAATTTGGAACAGACAATTGCTAATTTGGAGAATGAAACCAAAACCGCCAAAGGCGCCAAGCGCGAGCGTTTTGTCCGCCGCGTCAAGCTTTTAAAAAGCTTGCAACAAAACAAAATACGCCCGGAATGGATGGTTCTGAACGCGATTCCTGTTGTTCCGCCGGATTTGCGGCCAATGGTGGCGTTGGACGGCGGACGTTTTGCCACCTCGGATTTAAATGATTTATATCGTCGCGTAATCAACCGCAACAACCGTTTGCGCCGTCTGTTGGAACTAAACGCGCCGGAAGTTATTTGCCGCAATGAAAAAAGAATGATGCAAGAGGCGGTTGACGCTTTGATTGATAACAACGCGCGCAACGCCAAAACAGTCACAGCGTCCACTGGCCAGAAAAGACAATTACGTTCCCTTGCCGACATTTTGAAAGGCAAGCAGGGTCGATTTCGCCAGAACTTGCTTGGCAAGCGTGTTGATTATTCAGGGCGTTCAGTTATCGTTGTTGGTCCAAAACTTCATATTGACGAGTGCGGTATTCCCAAGCGCATGGCTTTGGAATTGTTCAGGCCGTTTGTGATGTCGGAAATTATCAAACGCGAATTGGCGCACAATGTTCGTTCCGCCTCTCGCTTTATTGAAACCAACGCGTCAGAGGTTTGGGATATTTTAGAGGACTTGACCAAAAATACGCGTGTGCTTTTGAATCGCGCGCCAACATTGCATCGTCTTGGCATCCAGGCCTTCAAACCGCAATTGGTGGAAGGCAAGGCCATTCGTCTGCACCCTTTGGTTTGTCCGGCTTTTAATGCGGATTTTGACGGCGACCAAATGGCCGTTCATCTTCCGCTGACCGAAGAAGCGCGCTGGGAAGCGGAAAATTTAATGGCATCGGAAAAAAATCTTTTAAAGCCGGCAACAGGCGCGCCAGTTACTACACCGCAACAGGACATCGCGCTTGGCTGTTATTATCTCACTAAATACGATGAAACAGACACTGGAGAAGTGAAAAAGTTTTTCTCCAGCCCGCGAGAAGCCAGGTTTGCCTACAAGACAAGACGTATTCATTTGCGCGAACGCGTTAAAGTTCGTTTTGATGATTTGTCCAAGTTTCCAGAAGGACATGTCTCGGTGATTGAGACATCGTTAGGCAGGATTTTGTTTAATGAGATTTTCCCGGATAAAATTCCATTTTACAATGAAGCGATTACCAAAAAACACCTAGGTAAAATCATTGAACTTTCGCTTGAGTTTTATGGCCAAGAAGAAACCGCTCATATGTTAGATGCCATGAAAAGCGTTGGCTTTAAGTACGTGACCAAGTCCGGTTATTCTTTGGGCATGGATGACTTTGGACACATTAAAGAAAAGGCGGAAATTTTACATGACGGCGACCAGCGCGTTTTGGCGGTCCAAGAGCAATTTGCGGATGGTTTGTTAACCGATGCCGAGCGTCACGCCAAAGTATTGGAAATATGGACCGAAG
>CAYSQU010000042.1:0-6029 GCA_964433365.1 uncultured Gammaproteobacteria bacterium | reverse complement strand
GTTGACAAGCGTTATACTATACCCGGCAGTGGGAGCGCTGAGTCGCTTAATGTGGCCGTCGCCTGCGGGATTGTCTTGGCCGGGTTGTCATTCCGACCGTAGCGAAGCGAAGTGGAGGAATCCCTTTTAAAAACGCAGTTGAATCTTATAAATCAAATCTAATTTAGCATGTCTCTCTGTGGCTTGAAAAGGGATCCCTCGACTCCCTTTGGTCGCTCGGGATGACAACGTTGTGGCCATATGATGATCAAGACAAGATTTGCGCCATCACCAACCGGCTTTTTGCATGTAGGCGGATTACGAACCGCGCTGTATGCTTATTTATTTGCCAAAAAACAAGGCGGGGTGTTTGTTTTACGGATAGAAGATACTGACCGAGAGCGATTTATAGATGGCGGGATTGAAAACATTGTTCGCTCACTTGCTTGGGTAGGATTAAGGCCGGATGAGGGTGTGAATTTGGATAAAATGGGAAAAATTACGCAAAAAGGGGATTGCGGGCCATATATTCAGTCAGAACGGCTTGATATATATAAAAAATACGTGGATGAGTTAATTAAGAATGGCCACGCGTATTATTGTTTTTGTTCCAAAGAACGTTTGGACGAATTGCGCAAAATGCAGGAATTAAATAAAATGCCGACTGGCTATGATCAGCATTGTTGCAATTGTCCAAAAGACGAAATTGAGAAACGCATCAAATCCGGCGAGCCGCATGTCGCGCGCATGAAAATGCCAAAAGAGGGGACGACTAAATTCAATGATTTGATTAAGGGAGAGGTGGAATTCAAGAATGAACTGATTGATGATCAGGTGATTTTAAAAGCTGATGGTTATCCGACTTATCACCTCGCCGTAGTTGTGGATGACCACTTGATGGAAATAACACATGTCATTCGTGGGGAAGAATGGCTTTCTTCCACGCCAAAACACATTCAATTGTACAAAATGTTTGGATGGAAAGCGCCTGAATTCGCGCATTTACCACTTTTACTCAATCCAGATAAATCCAAGTTGAGCAAGCGCCAAGGCGATGTGGCTGTGGAGGACTACAAAGCCAAAGGATATTTGCCGGAAGCAATGGTCAATTTTGTGGCGTTTTTGGGCTGGAATCCAGGCACAGATAAAGAATTGTTTAATCTTGATGGCTTGGCTAAAGAATTTGATTTAAGTCGAGTAAATAAATCCGGCGCAGTATTTAATTTGCCAAAATTGGACTGGTACAATGAACAATATATCAGAGCAATGGATTTACCAGAGCTTGTAGAGCGTTGTATACCATTTTTAATTGAGGCGAGATTAATAAAGGACTACAGAAAAATAACTGATGAGTATAAAAAATGGTTAAAGGGCGTGATAGCGCTGGAGCGGGGGAGAGTGGTTAATTTAAGCCAAATTTCAGATGCGTTAAAATTCGTCTTTACTTATAAATTAAATTACGACGCGGAAATTTTGGTGTGGAAAAAATCCACAAAAAAAGAAACAAAAGAAAATTTAAATTTATTAATTGAGTTATTGAGTAAAAAAAGTATTCAATTGTGGACTAAGAAAAATTTGGAGCTTATAGTGGGGGAGTGGGTCAAAGATAAAGGGCTAAATAACGGCAGTGTGTTGTGGCCAATGCGCGTGGCGCTGTCTGGCCAGGAAAACTCGCCCGGGCCGTTTGAAATCGCCGAAGTGCTCGGACGCGAGAAAACAATAGAAAGATTGACATCGGCATTCAAATCAATCAAATAGTATGGTATAATACACGGCATGAAACGAGTCGTGTATTTTTTTGTTAGCATGGTTTTGCTGGGACTGTTGATTCAGCCCTTGTTTGCGTTAGCAGTTGATGAAGTTGACGCGCTTAATAAGCAAATAGCTGAAAAACGCGCAAAAATTGACTTGCTAGAAAAAAGTATCAGTGACTACAAGGATAAAATACAAAAAAAGCGCTTGGAAGCCGTGTCTTTGTCCAATCAGATGGCGATTTTAGACAATAGAATCGCGCAAGTTGAGTTGGATATTAGAGCCACGGAAGAAAAATTAGCCACAATTAATTTAGAGATTGAATCGCTCGGCTTGACTATCGCGGAAAAAGAAAAATCAATTAAAAAACAACAAAAAATTCTCGCGGAATTAATCCGTTCGCTTTACACCGAAGATGGTAGAAGTTACGTGGAAATAGCCGCGGCTTATGATAGTTTTTCCGACTTCTATAGTCGTTTGCAGTATTTGGAAACGGTTGAGTGCGAGTTGGGCGGCAGTTTACATGCTTTGCAAACGGCAAGAGCGGAATTGCAGGAAAAACACAAACAAGTGTCGGAGCGAAAGTTGGCTTACGAAGACATGAAAACTAAACTGCAAAACAGACGAAAGGATTTTAATGAACAGACATTTATCAAACAGAATTTGTTAGCGCAGACGCACGCGTCAGAATTGAAATTTAACACCATGTTAAGCACCTTGCGCCAACAATATCAGGCCATTGAAGGTGAAATTTCGTCTATTGAAAAAGAAGTGCGCAAACGTTTGGACGCGCAGTCAACTTTGGAAAAAATAGCGGGGGACCCGACTAAGTTGAGTTGGCCGGTCTCATCGCGGTATTTAACCTCGGTTTTTCATGATCCTGACTACCCTTATCGTAATGTTTTTGAGCATAACGGCGTTGATATCCGAGCCGGACAAGGCACGCCTGTAAAAGCCGCGGCCTCTGGCTATATCGCGCGCGCCAGGCGCTGTACAACGTCAAGTTGTTATAGTTATGTCATGATTGTGCATAATGACGGAATGGCGACTGTTTATGGCCATCTAAGCGGCATAAATGTCTCAGAAGACCAATTTGTCACACGTGGCGATTTAATCGGCTATTCTGGCGGCACGCCTGGCACAGTTGGCGCCGGGCCGTTTGTAACCGGCCCTCATTTGCATTTTGAAGCCCGCCGAGACGGCATTCCAGTTGACCCGATGATGTATTTGTTGGATTAATGCAAAGGATGCTTTTTGGGTTGTGGATAAGTAGGGGTTGTAAAACTCCTTTCTTAATAATATAATATAACCGAGTATAATAACCCTTACACTCAGTTTAATATGGTAAATACTTTGCCTACTGCCAAATCACGCTCTCCCCTTCCGCTTGTAGATGATTTTCTTTTGAATTTGCAAACTAATAATTATTCTGATGAAACAGTATATAATTATGAACGGGATCTAAAAGTTTTTGAAAATTTTTTGAATGAAATCTCACTCCCCTTTTCAAATGTTGATAAATACGTCATAAACAGATACAAGGCCCATCTGAATTCTATTGATCGGCACACAGCCAATGATAACGCCGGAGAAAAAAAATTAAGCAGTTTTTCTCTTAATCGCCTGCTTTCCTCATTGCGTTCATATTTCAAGTATTTAATAGATATGGATTTTAAGGTACCAGTCGCTCCAGAGGCCATCAAATTGTCTAAAACTGACAGGAAACACCCACGAGTTGCTGAGCTTAATGATCTTGTCAAGTTAATTGAATCTCCTTCTTTGTTTGAAAATAACAAGTTTACAGCGGCGAGAAACAGGGCAATGTTAGAAATTCTTTTTTCTACCGGCATGCGTATTTCTGAATTGATTGGTTTGAACCGAGTGCAAATTGATGGTTCCGGAAGAATTTTTATTCGCGGCAAGGGTAAAAAGGAGCGATTTGTTTATTTAACTCCACGCGCTTATAAGCATCTTAATGATTATCTTGCAATGCGAAAGGACGATTTACCGGCACTATTTATCCCCCTTCGCGGCGCTAATATAAAAAAAGATGTTTTGGTATCAAAGAAGAGGATTTCAACCAACTATCTGCAAGAAAAAATTAAAAGATATCGCGAAAAATTAAAAATTAACATACCAATTTCCGCGCACTCGCTTCGGCACGGTTTTGCTACGTATCTCGCCGAGGATGGAGCAAATCCCGCGGCTATTCAGATACTTTTGGGACACGAGTCATTGGATACTACAACTCGCTATGTCCACGCATCTGACCGTTACGCTGAGAAAATACATCATGATTTTCATCCACTCAGAGAAGTTGATGATTAAGAAATAAATCTTTATTGCCAGTAGACCTTTCCGGGATAACGCAGATCAACATAATTTACGTTCTTGCGATTAATTTTTTGTTTCAAAACATATTGCAGTTCGCTGAATTGGCTGTCAATATTTTTCTCAAAATTGGCTTTTATATACCACCCCTCCCCTGTTTTGATGACTCCCTCGCCCAGTCCGTCGGAGATTAGAAAATAATTAAGAGGAATTTTTCCTTGTTTATTTAATAAATTAAACCAATGGATAATACCCGCGACTGTTTCTTTGTCTAGGACCTTTGTATTTATACTTCCCGCAAGGCCCTTTTCGTCATAGACAATCGGATAATCGCCGATTTCTTTTTTAATTTGTTTTGACTTGGGTACATGAACGCGAATTGCCGGCGTAGTTGATGTCATGGCTGATTTTTCTTGCCACTCATCATCACCGACTTTGCGCAAAATCTCAACTACATTTCCGTCAGTGTCTAAATAGGCATATTCAATGCCATTGTCATAAATAATTGTGGAGATTTTTTCTTCTACGTTTACTATAAGCGTGTTGGGAAATTTTTTTGTTATGGTAATTGATTCAAGCGGAAATTTTTCCGCGAGAATATCTTTCATCTCGCTCAAGTCAGCTACGAAATAATCACTGCCTGGTAAAACTATAAATCTACGATAATTCATTACGCTGTTAATTGTCTCCGTAAATTTTCCTTGCGAGATTCTTTGCAATCCGGCCACTTCAACGTTGTTAATTCTAAAATAAGGCGCGTATAAACAAACTATAATTGAGGCAAGTATGGCGGCGGCTAATAAGCCGATTTCTATTTGCTTTTTCCAATCAATTTTTTCTCCCCCGTCCCACAGTGGATTTTCTTTAGCCGAGTGCCAAGAAAAGTCCTTCAAACTAGTGGCCGCGTCGCTTGAACGCATGAAAACTAAATTCGAGGTCTTTTTCAATCCCCTGCCCCATTTGCGTTTTATGCGATGGTGATTAAACATTTGATTGGCGGATTACTTAAATCCCCTATTAAAACTTCTTAGTGTTTCAATAATCCAGTTAATCCAGTACTTCCAAGAAATTGGCAGGTCGTGACAGCGGACGAGATCCATTTGCGCTCCGCCGAAGCCCTTTTTGAAGTGTGTGATGCCGTAAAATGGGTGATTTTTACCTGCTTTGGCTGGTATTACACCCCAAAAATTGTACCATTTTAGTCCGCGGCGTTTGGCTTCTTTGATTGCCTCCCATTGAACTAAATATGAGGTGGAAAGTTTACTATCCAAATTTAATGACGCGCCGTGGCGATAGGCCGCCATATTGCCAAAAAATAGAATAATAGCCGATGAATCTATGCGTCCATCTGGCAGAAAACCACTGATAACCAACGCTTCTTCGCGCGGTGAGAAAGCGTGGAATTCTTTTTCAATGTAGTCCTTGGAAAATCTGTGAAAATTCTGACGCTTGGCTGTTTCATTGTGTATATTATTAAATTGTTCCAACTCCGTCTCGTTTATAGATTTTTCTACCCTTACACCTTCTTTTTCACACCTGCGAATCAAATAACGATGAGTTTTTTCCATTTGCGCCAGCAATTCATCTTCGCTTTTACTCAAGTCCAATATCCACGTGTTTTCAGCCAATATGTGCATCGGCGCTGGGCGAAATCCGGATTGTTTTAGTACATCCTCACCGCCTTCTCCAAGAGGCCAAAACGGACTGCAACGGATGAAGTCAAATTTGTTTTCTTTAGCAAATTTTTTTAAATGGGAGAATAATATTTTTGCGCTTTCGCCCAAAGGTCCATATGGCAGATAAAAAAAATTTCCTCGTCTCGCGTGGGTGCTGACAACGAGTGAGCCGCCGACCAATTTGTCGCCGTCAAAAACACCAAAAATCCACGATTTCTCCCCCATCATCTCATAAAATTCTCCGTAATGAGATGATTGGACAAAAAGCGTGTATGATTGCGATAACACAAA
>CAYSQU010000041.1:1241-6081 GCA_964433365.1 uncultured Gammaproteobacteria bacterium | reverse complement strand
TGTATGTTCAAAGTGTTCGCCTCATAACATAGCTTAATTTTATGTAAAGAACAGACATTATATTATACCACATTTTGACGACTTTGTCAATAGTTCAATTTAATGCTATAATACTATTATATAATACTTTCTTAATTAAACAACTCGTTTTTATGTTACCCGAAAAAATGCTTTATCAGTTGTTAAAGGACATCTCACAACTTAAGCCAAGCGAACTGAAAACACACGCGAAAAAGGCGGAAAAAATGAATAAATCATTGGAACAGCTTTTGGTGGATGAAAATATCATTGATGAAAATGTTTTGTATAATAAAGCCGCGACTGTGTTTAACACGCCATTGATTGAATTAAAGGGGAGAGAAATTAAGAAAGAGGTGTTGAACTTAGTTCCACCGCCAGTGGCGCAAACGCACGGCATTATCGCGTTTGAGGTTAGCAATACGGAAGTTAAATTAGCTACCACTGACCCAAGCGACATTCAAATCATTGAATTTTTGCACAGAAAAATCGGTTTAACGCCAAAGATATTTTTGACAACTCCGACAAGTTTAAAAGACGCTTTGCATCGCTATCACGCTGATTTGGAAAGTGAAATCTCAATCACGCAATTGGGCGAAGGCGAGGAAATAGACACCGGCGATTTGAAAAAAGCGGCGCAGGAATTGCCAATAGTGAACATAGTGAACAGTATTCTTGAACACGCAGTGTACGAAGGCGCGTCTGATATTCATATTGAACCGAGCGAAAAAGAAGTTACAATCCGCTACCGCGTTGACGGCATGTTAAAACCGGTGATGACTTTGCCCAAAACAGTCAAAGACGGCATTACAGCGAGAATCAAAATCATGGCCAATTTAAAAATTGACGAACACATGCAACCACAGGACGGCAGATTCAAAATCCAAGTGCAAGAAGAAAAACTCTCTTTCCGCGTTTCCATTATTCCGGTCTATGACGGAGAAAAAATAGTTATGCGTCTTTTGCACGAAGGCCAAAAACCACTGACATTGGAAGAGCTCGGATTCTTGCCTGAACAAAAAGAGCTTGTGGCCAAAGCAATCAAAAAACCGCATGGCATGGTGTTGGTTACTGGTCCGACTGGCTCTGGAAAAACCACAACATTATACTCGGTGCTTGGAATTTTGAATCAGCCAAACGTGAACATTTCCACGATTGAAGACCCGATTGAATATCATGTTAAAGGCATTAATCAAAGCCAGATAAATCCAAAAGTCGGATTCACTTTTGCCACTGGTTTAAGGGCGTTCTTGCGCCAAGACCCGAACATTATTATGGTCGGAGAAATCCGCGACGCGGAAACAGCTGAAATCGCCATTCACGCCGCGATGACAGGCCACCTCGTGCTTTCAACTCTGCACACAAATGACGCCCCGACAACTCTCCCACGCTTGATTGATATGGGCATTCCGCCGTTCTTGATTGCTTTCACGGCCAACATTATCGTTGCCCAACGTTTGGTGCGCAAGAACTGCGAGTTTTGCAAAAAAGAAATAAAAATAAACAAAACCGCTATCGCTGATTTGCTAAAAATGACTGACACCAAAAAAATCACCGCGCTATTCACGAAACAAGGAATTAAATTAAGCGCGAGCGAAAAAGACCTTGATTCCATGGTGTTTTATCATGGCGAGGGCTGCAGGAGATGCAATAATTCCGGATACAAAGGCCGCATGGGCATTTATGAAGTGTTAGAAGTAACACCAGAAATCACGAAAAAAATCAATGCCAAAGCCGACGCTGACGTAATCGGCGCCGAAGCGCGCAAACAAGGAATGGTTACTATGTTTGAAGATGGTTTGATAAAAGCAAAACAGGGAATTACCAGTATTGAAGAGGTCTTAAGAGTGACTAGAGAGTAATTATGGCAAAACAGCTTTCTCCATTTGAAGAAAAATTAAATAATTGGGTAATGAAATACTTATCTCATATTCCTTTTGTCCAAAAAATCTTTTTTATTGAACACCTTTACACAATGGTGCACGCTGGATTGTCATTAGTTGAGTCGTTAGATGTTTTGGCAAAAGAATTGGAGAGCAAAAAATTAAGAAAAGTTGTCGGAGAAATCAAAGCCGATATTGAAAAAGGCCAGCCGCTTTCTTCGGCGCTGGCAAAACACCCTGACGCGTTTCCATCAATTTACACCAAAATGGTTGAGGCAGGCGAGATAGCCGGTAAATTGGAAGAGTCGTTGAGCCAAATCATCACCCAAATGAAAAAAACGCACGAACTGACTTCCAGCATCCGCGGGGCAATGATTTATCCGGCAGTGATAGTCGTCGCCATGGGCGGTATCGGCGTAATGATGGTTACTGTGGTTCTGCCAAAATTAATGACTTTGTTTGAAGAATTTAACGCCGAATTGCCTTTGCCGACAATCATCTTGATAAAAATCACTGATTTCATGAGCGACCCGCTCAGTTTGGCGCTTTTAGTGGTTTGCGTAATCGGCCTAATCTCGCTTTTTATTTTTTCAATAAAACATTTCCCGCGCTTCAAACGTATCATGCACACAATTTATCTGCATTTGCCAATTGCGGGAAAAATAATTAAAAAAATAAATTTAGCGCGTTTTTCGCTGACACTCTCTTCTTTATTAAAAAGCACGATTCCAATCATAGACGCCGTAGACATCACTGCCGAGACATGCGCCAACATGTTATACCGAGAGGCATTGCACAACGCGGCGCAAAAAATCAAATCCGGCACTCCGCTTTCTGAAATTTTAAGCGCTGACTTCAAACTTTTCCCGCCAATGGTGACTGAAATGGTAATGGTCGGCGAACGCGCCGGCGAAGTATCCAACCTGCTTGATGAACTTGCTAACTTTTACAGCAGTGAGGTTGATAAAACAATGAAAAACTTTACCACTGTCATTGAGCCGGTCATTATCTTGTTGCTTGGTCTTGCCGTTGCCGGTATTGCTGTCGCTGTGATAATGCCAATGTATTCTTTAACACAACAGTTTTAGTATGTTCAGCAACCCGTTTCCAAACGCATTTGGCCTTGATATTGGCGACTTGTCAATCAAAGCCGTGCAACTGCGCAAATGCGGTTTGAACCACAAACTACCGCGTTATGAGCTGGTGACATGCCGAAGCATTAATCTGCCACCGGGACTTATTGTTAATGGCGAATTGGAAAAACCCGAAGAAGTAAGAAAATACATACAAAAACTAATCCGCGGAACCTCCAAACAGCAAAAACCGATATGGAGCCCGTGGGTAGTTGCCGCTTTGCCGGAGACAAAAAGCTTTATCAAACTCATTCAAATAAAAAAGACAACCGAAGAGTTGATAGACGAAGACATCATTAACACGGCCAAAAAACACATCCCGTTTGACGAAGATAATTACTACTTGCAATGGCAGGTTATCGCGCCAACATGTCCGACTTGCAAAACAGGCATATTAATCGGCGCCGCGCCAAAAATAATGTCTGACAGTTACACTTATTTATTGGAAAGTTTAGGACTTGGCGTAGTAGCGCTGGAAACAGAAGCGTTGTCTTTGGCTCGTTCCATGGTTACGGCCAGCAAAAAATACGACAACGAAGCGCGCGCCATTCTGGACATTGGCGCCACTGGCGCGTCCTTGATTGTTTTTGATAACGATGTTGTGCAATTCAGCACTTCTATTCCATTTTCCGGAGAAATTTTAACAACTGCCATCGCTCAAAAATTAAATATGCCGTATGAAGACGCGGAAGAGGCCAAAAAACACGGGGGGCTTGATTACAAAAAAACGGAAAACAAGGTCTGGCCCATTATCGTGGAACAAACAAACGGATTGGTAAACTCTATCCGAGAGGCATTTAATTTTTATTATTCGCATTTCCAGGAAGCAAACAAAGTCACTCGCGTAATTATGTGCGGAGGGGGTTCAAATTTGGAACGGCTTGACCGGATTATTTCAGCGCAACTGAAAATCATCGCCAGGCCTGGCCTGCCATGGAAGAATCTTTCCGCCAAACGCGATATCACTATTACAAAAGAGGCCTCACTTAGCTATGCCACGTCAATCGGCCTGGCCTTGCGCGCGGCTGACAACCCATTTTTCACAAAACATATCATATGATCCCCTCTCGCATTAATTTGCTTTCGCCTGAAAAACGCCAGCATCTTAAAAACATGGTATTTTTTCAATTCATTAAAGGCATTTTAGAAGTCCTGCTGATTATCGCCTGCGCCGCCGGCATTGTTTTGCTCGGCGCCAGAACTATTTTGGAAAATTACTTTAGCGACTTAACCAGTACGATTGTCTTTATACAAAGCCGGCACGTCAAAACAAACCGCGAAGTCAGAGACATCAACGTGATACTCAACAATTTAGATAGTATTCAAAAGGACTTCAAACCAATCACCGCTCTTATCCCGGACATAGCTGGAACAATACCGATGGGCGTTGTTCTAAACACACTACAAATCAATCCTGAAACCAAGACCATCACCATGAGCGGAGAAGCAAATACCAGAGACAATCTTTTGCGTCTTGAAGATAATATTAAAAAAATTGGCTGGATACAATCAACCGACCTGCCATTATCGCAATTAACCAAAAAAGACAAAATTTCTTTTGCCTTAAGCGCGATAATGAAATAAACATTATGAAATTTACTTTGCAACAACGTATCTTTGGATTTATCGGCGTGATTTTGGCCGCGATTTTAGTTGTTACCTGTCTGATTGTCTGGCCAAGCATAAAAAAAATCTATAACCTAAAAACAGACATCGACGTAATTGAAAACGACATAGAACAGCGCTACTTAAATTCTCTAAAATTAAAACGCACCATGCGCGAGCTGGAGGAAATAAAAACGCAAG
>CAYSQU010000041.1:0-1141 GCA_964433365.1 uncultured Gammaproteobacteria bacterium | reverse complement strand
GTATCGGCATGAAAACATTAAAACATTAAAGCAAGAAAGCACTTACATGTTTGTTGAGACAAAAGAAAAACTTGATTGCGAGGAGTTGATAAAAGTGTTGGGTGGGACGATTAAGATAGCGGAAAAAATCACTGGTGATATCGTAAAACATTTAATTAAAGCCAGGCCGGAAGGAAAAATTGAGTTTTCAATCGCTGACAAAAAACGCGGGTTGGAAATAAAGAAAGAGCTTAAAGAACTCGGACGCTCCGCGCGCTATGTTGAACCAAAAAACACAGCCACAATTTTACACAGCAATTTAGTTGAAAAACAATCTGACATCACCATTCTTGAAGATGAAACGTTTGTAACGCGCGCCATTCAAGACATAGAAGGTCTTACCGAACGCGACTTCGGCCGACCCGGCGCTGATAGCGCCGCCGGCATGTTGCCGCCAAAATTAGCGAGGATAATGATAAATTTGGGCCTCGCCAGTGTAGAGACGCAAAATTTTGCGTCTCTACGCGATGCCGTAATTTTAGACCCCTTCTGCGGTTCCGGCACCGTCTTAACTGAAGCCATCTCAATGGGATTTACGCGCGTCTTTGGTTCTGACATTTCCGATAAGGCCGTTTCTGACACCAAACAAAACATCGCGTGGCTCGCCCAAACCTACAACTTACAACTTACAACTTACAACTTATACCAATCTAATGTCATTAATCTATCCGACAAACTTCGCCCATCATCAATTGACTTAATTATCACCGAACCACACCTCGGCAAACCGCTAAAGGGCCGAGAACTGCGGGAGTTTTTAGTCCAACAAGCCCGCGAATTAGCCGAACTTTATCTAAACGCTTTTCACGTCTTCTACAAACTCCTCAAACCCGGCGGAGCTGTCGTCATGGTGTTTCCAAAGTTCCAATACAAAAACGAGTGGATTAGAATAGAGATTTTAGAGAAAATAAAACGGATCGGCTTCACTCCGTCCGACCCGCTAACCTATCACCGTCCCACCCAGCACTTGGCAAGGGAAATTTGGCAGTTCAAAAAGGTATAATTGAGGAATAAAAAATCCTCCGATGTACATCGGAGGATTTTTTGATTAATCATAAATCTTCTCCACCTCCACCCCAGTATAATAATATTTCAAAAGTGA
>CAYSQU010000040.1:0-6322 GCA_964433365.1 uncultured Gammaproteobacteria bacterium | reverse complement strand
GGCCATATTCATCGCCCTTTTTAGCAAACCCGCCGACACCTTTATCAATTCTTACTGAATGAAATGATTGAAAAAGTTTTGTCCATTGGTGATTACCTTGAGCGTCAACTTTGGAGATGAAAGCATCAATATCAGATAGCACACCCTTTTTATCATAATTGCCATGGCCGGTAAAAACATAACCGCCATCTTTGGTCTGCAATACGCTTCTGGCTTCTGACCAATCTTCAATCCGATAATGTTTAACAAAAGTAAAGGCGTTATTGCTATTTTGAGAAGCTAAATACTCGCCTTCGTTTGCCCCCGCCATATCAAAAATAACAACAAAAAAAACCATTCCCAAACAGCTGACCAATAAAACAATTGGCGCTAAAATTTTAAAATTGTCGCGAAAAAACAAGTGAATTTTAATCATGGGTTAATTATATCACTTCACATTTATTAAAACAACAAAAAAACCGCCCTTCGCTTAAATATTTAATTACTCATTAAATACTCAAGCGATTCGGGCGATTCTTTCACATCCCTCCTCGCGTTGTCTCACGCGCCTTCCTCCCAAGGACGCTCTTCTTCAATGAACTTGATCTCGAAACCGAGCCGCTTCATCCGTTTGAAAAACGGCTGTTTCCGCTGGGTCTCAGGCACGAAATCCTTGCCAGTGACTATTGTGAAGGCAGTCCCCAGACACCACGTCTTCAACACAGCCGTCACCTCTGCCATGGTGGACAACTGACCAGTCCAACACACGAACTGACGTCCATTCTTTGAGGTGTGATAGTGAATCTTGGAGCTGTGCCCCTGTTCCCACACTGTCGGGTACACGATCTCCATCTCGTGATGAACCCTTTTCGGCTGTCTACCGCCTCCACGGGTGTAGAATTTCCTCTCAATGAGGCGCTCGGTCCTATTGAAGGAACGACAAACGTTGAAGATAAACTCGATGTTGTCATCTCCCGGAGCAGAAACCACGCAAACCAATCTGGTTGTTTTCATGCACCCTCCGCGTTATTTAAAGGTTTGATTTAGTTATATCACAAAAATAAATTTTGTCAAGAGGGTGTTGATTTGTTTAAATAACATAAAAACAAAAAACTCCGCTGTTTAGGCGGAGTTTTTTCTGGTATCGTTTTACAACGAAATACGAACCTATTTTGAAAAAAATTATTAAGGGGTTTAAGGTGTCCGCCCGCCTCGCCCGCCGTTCTCCCGCTCGACTGGGTTTTTTCGTTGCGCGTTTCACGCACGCGCCACAATTCTGCTATTTCTTTGTGCGATGTCTCTCAATAATCTTAGCCACCGTATCTAAAACTTCTTTGGGTGAACAATCTCGTTTAAAAACATAGGCGGCCGCGCCCATGGCTTCGCTTTTTTTGCGGTCTTGATCTGTGTCTAAATTGGTAAAAACTACAATTGGAATATTTTTGGTCTTGGGGTTCTTTTTAACCGCTTCCAAATAATCATAGCCCTGTTCGGCCATTAAGTTGATAACGCCTTTTTCCTCTTTGGGAATAATAATATCTAGTAGGACTATATCCGGCTGTTCAAATTCGGTAACTTTCAATGCTTGCCGAATGTCTTTGGTGGATAAAAAATCATAGCCATTGGATTCAAAATAATCATGGTAAATATCCACTAAATTTTTTTCATCTTCAACAAACAAAATTCGCCCCTTATCTGACCTCATTATGTTGGTTATTCCTTTTCCCATATACTAGGGATTATTTTTTTCAAAAACCACTATTTTATCTTTTTTAACCACTGGTTCGGCTGACGCGTCAATAGATTGCTGGTTCTGATAAATTGGCACGGTAAAACTAAAAGTTGAACCCTTGCCCGCGCCTTTGCTGGTGCAGGTCATTTCGCCATTGTTGCCCTCAACAATTTTTTTGGAGATGTAAAGGCCGAGGCCGGAACCATCGGGGCGAAGCGAGCTGGCACCGCGACCGCGAGAAAATTTTTGAAATAGTATCTTTTTGTCTTCGGCGGAAATGCCGGCACCGGTATCGGTAACATTGATTTTAAAATATTTGCCTCCGGCCAATTCGTAACTGACGGTAACGTCGCCTTGCTCGGTATAATAAATTGCGTTATCTAAAAGGTTGGAAATAACATGGGTTATTTTTTTACCATCGCACCAGACTGTTGGAATTTTAAAGGACGGATTGTTGACGGATATGGATAGTTTGCGCTGAATCGCCAACGGCATTTTTTGTTTTTCGGGAATCAATTTTTCCACAATGGCGGTAATATCAGTTTGGTCCGGCTTCATTTCCATTTTTTCACCCTCTAATTCATAGGCGTCCCAGAAATCCTGAACTGTTTGGGTGATCCGCTCAAAACCGGCCTTAATGGCTTCCAACGACTTGGCGGTGTCCCAAATTTTTTCGTCCATCATGGAAAAAGATCCCATTACTACGGAAATCGGGGTATTGAGTTGGTGGTTAACCACTCTTAAAAAATCCGATTTGATGTTTAATAATTCTTGAAGATATCGACTCTTTTCTTGAATGTCTTTGGTCTGATCTCTAACTTTATCCTCCAAATTGTCGGATAAATCTTTTAAGGTGTCTCTGGTTTTCTTTAAGGTAAAATTGGACTTAATGATTTTTTCGGTGCTACTGTTGAAAAAATATCCATAGACAATAATTAAGCCGAACACCACGATAACCGCCAGGGTGGAAAACCTCTTTTCAAATATAAGAAATAGCGTAAAAGACAAAGCCAATAAAATTAAACTGATCACTTGGTATTGCAAAAACAAACAGTGACGAAATTTGAATTCGCAATACTGACAACGCTTGTAAGGCGCGTGACCAAGATTGTTGACCAGCCAGCAATTTTTATTACGATAGCTACTACCGCCGATTTCTTTTTTCCCGCTTGAATTATTCCTAAATTCCTCCATATTTAATGACGACAGAAATTAATTATTTTTTACTAAACAATTTTTTGAAAAATACATACATCAAAGTGGCTACGCAAAAACCAACAAAGCAAGCAAGAAATATCATCAGATCAACTACCAAAAGATAAATCCAAGCGATGTCAACAAATTTGTTATAATAAACCAAAGCAAAGCCAATGAGTAGGAGCAGTCCTGTTGCGCCTGCCACGAAATTTAGTTCCCCTAATTCTTTTGGGGTTGGGGGCGATTTCTTTTTTGAGATTAAAACATGAAATTGATACGGAATATTTAATTTTAACGAAATCGCCCCTAAAATTGTCAGAATGGCCACCACTAAAACCAACCATTGGCTATGTATTAAAATCGCGATAAATACCAATACCCCGTAAGTTGCCCGGGAAAATCTTAAAGATTCATTATAGATTAAACACTGTTGCATAAAAATATTTTTAAAATTAAATACATTTTTTAACGGCTGCGCACGCCTTTTTTACATCATTCAAATCGTTGTAGATGTAAAAGCTTAATCGACAGCTGGCGGGCGGGTCAAGTTCATAAAAATGATGCGCCAGCGTGGCGCAATGACAGCCCGCCCTAGATTCTATTCCTAATCCGCTTAATGCCTCGGCGATTTTAAATGGACTTTTGTCGGTGCAAGTAAAAGCGACTAAAGATGTCCGTTTGGTCGGGTCTTTTGGACCATAAATTTTTAGCGACGGAATTTCTCCTAGTAATTTTAACGCTTCTCCAATCAGTGTTTGCTCGTGAGATTTTACATTATCCATGGCTTTTTTTATGTCGGATGCTTCCAACGGCTTGTTGGTCAAAAAATATTGACGCTTTCGTGGGTTGATAGCAAAATCAACTAACAATCTGATAGCTTGGGCGGAAAGAATTGTTCCTAAAATATTGGGGGTGCCGGCCGCGAACTTCCAAGGTAATGAATTATATTCTACTTTTTCCGGGCTCACCATTCCTTCGGCGATCATGTCGCCGCCATAAAGGAACGGCCTCATTTTTTCAAGCAATCCTTCTTTGGCGTATAGCGCTCCCACCCCAAAAGGTGCCAGCATTTTATGGAAAGACCAAGCGAGAAAATCCACACCCAACTCACTGACATTAACAAAAATATTAGGAACAACTTGAGCGCCATCGATTAAAAGATAAGACCTCATTTCTCCATTGGGTTGAATATATCCGCTGGAGTCGACGATTTCCTTTATTTTATTAATCGGATTGATTGTTCCTAAAAAATTTGACGCTCCAGTACAACACATTATTTTTGTTCTCTGATCAACCAAAGATTTTAGATGATTCAGATCAAGCTCGCCAGTATTTTTATCATATTTGGCAATCCGGCATTCTACCTTTACGCCAAATTTTGATAATATTTCTTTGCATAATCCGTACCAGGGAACATAATTGGAATTATGTTCCATATAGGTGGTGACCACATTATCTCCGTCTTTGAACTCGGTCATTAAAGAGTACATGACCGAATTGATCGCTTCGGTAGTATTTTTGTACAAAACAATATTTTTTCGCGAAGAAGCACCAACAAACTGCGCAATAGTGTCATAGGACGATTCAAATTCGGCGGTAGTCAAAAGCGAAGAGCGGGATTGACCGCGATGGACATTGTCGTATTGGACGACTATTTTTTTTAGCAAGTCCAGTAGCTGAACAGGGACTTGGGTGCTAGCCGCATTGTTGGAAACGATTCTGCCTGATTTTATTGCAGGAAAAAATTTTCGGATTTTTTTGGTGTCTAACATATACAAATAAACAATTCGGCGGAAACGCTATTGTTATATTTTCGTTAATCTTAAAAGAATTTTGTTTACTTTCTTGTTACTAAGTATACATCTTTTTACTAAGATTCACAAGGGAGCCAATTCTACGCGCGCATGGGTGGGTGGGGCAAGCGCAAATCGTTTTCGGCGACGCATTCGCGTAAGCGAATACGAAAAAACACATCTTTTGGAATCACGTATTCTGGCGGGAAATGATATTTGTCATGATCTCCGCGCCGGTCATTGCTTAAATAAAAACCAAGCCCATTAAGGGCACGGACACATTGGCGCTTGTTGAAATTGCAATCTCCCATAATTCAAGCTGGTTGGGTTTGCAATTGCGCATCATAACGTATTACTTCATTATTCGCCATTCTGAATTCATTGAATATAAAATCCGACTCTCTTTTTGGAACACCAAAATAAGTGAGCACGGCGTCATTAACCATGTCTAACAATTCTTTTTTTGACTGTGCTTGCGTGAAAATCCCTGGAAATTCTTTACACTCCGCGATAAACCATCCATCGGGAGTTATTTCGATTGTCCAATCTAATTTATCCGGTATTCCGTATTTTCTTTTAATTTCCGTTGGATTTTTTTGTACAACAAAATATCTGTAAGTTCTGTTTAATATTTGTCGTATTTTTTGCATATCTTGCGCTTAAAACCTTGTATCTATATTATAGCACTAATTGTCTTTTAAATGTAGCCCCACGGGGAATCGAACCCCGATTACAAGCTTGAAAAGCTCGTGTCCTAACCATTAGACGATGAGGCCCCGTCTTCGCCCCGATAGTCATCGGGGCTTCGCCGGGCAAGCATTTTTCTGCCCAGCACACAATATTGGTATTTCGTGAAAATATTATAAAACATTTTGGACAAAAAGTCAAGCTTCTGCTAAAATACCGCTGTTAAGCCATCATTTTATTCTATGCCTAAAATCGGTATAATTGGCGGGTCTGGACTAGACAATCCGGACATTTTGACAGACATAAAAGACGTCTCACTGACAACAAAATGCGGCAACCCGTCGTCTATTTTAAAAACAGGAAAAATAAACGGAGTGGACGTTGTTTTGCTTGCACGGCACGGACACGAGCATACTATCCCGCCAACGCAAGTTAATTTCCGCGCCAATATCAGCGCGCTAAAAGAACTTGGTTGCACGCACATTATTGCCACAACCGCTGTTGGGTCTTTAAGAGAAGAAATTGGACGAGGTGATCTGGTTATTTTAGACCAATTTATTGATTTTACCAGACATCGCATGTGCTCTTTTTGCGAATCATTTGAACCAAACAAGCCGGAACACACGCCAATGGCTAATCCGTTTGACGCGAATTTACGTAAACTCTTGATTGAGGCATGCAAAACACTTAATCTTAAATATCACCCGACCGGAACGGTGGTAACAATTGAAGGCCCGCGATTTTCCACACGCGCTGAAAGCAAAATGTTTCGTTTGTGGGGCGCGGATGTGATAAATATGAGTATCGCGCCAGAAGCCGCGCTTGCCAACGAAGCAAAAATTCCATATGCGACTATTGCGATGTCAACTGACTATGATTGCTGGAAAGAAGACGAAGCGCCAGTAACTTGGCAAGCAATTTTAGATATCTTTCA
>CAYSQU010000039.1:0-6394 GCA_964433365.1 uncultured Gammaproteobacteria bacterium | reverse complement strand
CAGCAATATAAAAATTTCCCTTGATGTCTTTAGCAAAGTCTTGCGGCGTATCAAAATAGGCCTGACGCGCGAGCTTTCTGTCCCCAGAATAAATTTTTCCTAAATACGTTTTTGTGTCGCCATACGCGGCAGAAGAGAATTGCGGAAGAATAAGACTAAAAGTCATTATTGCCGCTAATGTCGAAAGCATAATTTTTTTGAACATATTCCGTAAGAAATTAGATACACCTCTTTAAGAAATTTTTCTTAAAGAGAAATATTTTTACCCCGTAGAAATGCGCGATTTGACATTTCTTACGGGACATGGTTTTGGTATTTAAAGGCTTTTGTAATATTATGGTTTATTATAACATAATTTTTAGAATCAGAAAACATGCAATTAACATTTTGCTTGTTATTATTTTAAAATAACATATTCAATATTGACTAAAAACCGGCAATAGTCTAAGATGTTTTATAGTACTTTCAGAATAAGGAGGCCGGAATGAAAGAGAAAGTTCAAAAACGACGCGCCCTTCCGAAGATCGGCGATATAATTTATATTGACTCTGCTCTGTATCTGGGTCATGGTGTTGATGATTTTGAAGGTGGTCTTTCAGAAATTGCCTATATCAAACGCAGACGAGGACCAGATAAACAATGGGAAATTAAATATAAAATCGAAATAGAACCATCCACAACTTATTATTGTTCATTGAAAAGTTTTTTTGATGGGCAAGACGAACTACGGAAGAAATTTGGAGACAAACACGCACATCCCAATCCAGATATTGATCCAAGATTTAATGATGATCGTGGTATTTTTGGAACTGAAAAAATGTTAGCTATTGATGCTTTACAAATTCTTGAGCCGGTACTTAAAAAGAAGTGGGCTCCATTGCATCTCTGGAAAACCGTAATAAAATGTTTGATTATCCTGAAACAGTTTGATGTGGCGATTGAAGCCGCAAGGCTATATTTATCTAGGGTTGAATCTGATGTTGAAGAATGGATAAATCTCGGTATTTCGTATGCAGAATTGCACCAACTCGACAAGGCAGAAAATGTATTTCAAAAAACATTGAAATTAGATCCTGGAAATGTTACAGCTTATTTCTGTTTAGGTGTCTGCTGTGCACAAGAAGGCAAGATAAGGTATGCAGAGCAAGCTTTTAAAATGTTCGCCGCCCTGAATCCTACTTCAACTGATGCGCAACTCACAACAATACTAGCTCTGCGAAACAATGAAAGGGTGCTAGTGAATGAATACTTAGAGCCACGAATACTTGCTGCATTATATACTAAAGCCGTAACAATAACCGATGATGATCTTTGCTGTGTTCAAGAATCTTTAGATGAACTAGGGTTATTATACGAAAAAAGGTTGTCTGAGGCAGAAGAAAAATATGGTGCTCTTCGACAGATTTGTTGCGCAAAACCAATTGCAGCCTATCAAGCGCATATGTGTTTTACAGGACACTGGGCAGCGGCATCCCAACTTCTTATAATTTTTCGAAAATACCTTAAGGGATCTATTCTCGATGTTGGCTGCGGTACAGGTGATATGGAATTCCTTCTCAGTTTAATTATAGAATGTGATTTAGTTGAGATTAACGAGATATACGCTATAGATGTCAATAAAGAGGCACTGGAGCATGCTGCAAAAGTTATTACATTGCTGGCGCCCAATGTTTGGTTACAACAGATAACATTTCATTTTCATGAAGCGGATATTGCATCCGAAAAATGGGATACACCGAGTGCAAATGCTTTCGACACAATTATTATTTCATTTGTGGTTCATTGGTTGAATGAAAGATTATCGAAAGCCATTAAAAATATCGCAAAAAGTTTGAAGCAAGGGGGAAAGTTGGTTGTGATTAGTGAATATCCTCTGGTTATTACCCCTAGTCCATTTAACGAACAAGCGAAAAGAAGAAATGATCGTATGCTTGACAGCTCTAGGGGGGTTTCAGTTGAAGAACTAATAAAATTGTGTGAACTTGAAGGTATGCGGCCAATCGGTAACAGAAATATTTTAGTCACCTCGCCATTCTTTAAATATAATCATCAGGCATTTGGAGTTGTTTTTGAAAAAAATTGATCGCCCCTCAAGGCGATTTTTTTTAATAAAAAAAACGGCACAGAGCGTGCCGATGGGTGGGTAAAAAAGAACAAAGAGAGAATTGTTGGAGCAGACGATTAGCGGAAGGGGTAGAATCCTTCTGGCGTTGGGACTAGATCGGAACAGTATTCGAATTTCTTCGCAGGTGCGCCGTTTTCACCGCAACTCGGAAGGCATCCAATCTGCTCAACAATATAAGCATGGTTGCAACAACTGTCGGCGCAAACGTGGTTGCCGGGATGCAAAAACGCGGCATCTTGTAGACACATGGCCCTATTCCAGGCGGCTTCACAGAAACAGTCGCAGATTCCCGAACGGCATTCGATAGTATCCGAAGTGGACAAATCAGTGTTGGCAAACGAGCAGACGTCATTGATCAGACTCAGCCAAGCGTCGGGAAAGTCGCAAGCGACCACACTTCCGCATATCGCAACTTCTCCGCCTGTGTCGGTATTCAAACATACAGACACTGATGCCGCAATATCGGATTCCTGAAAATTGGTTTGGTTGTCAGCTTCTCCAAAACACCCGAATGTCCCGAAACTACTGATTATAAAGCAAGACACAATCACTCTCCAAGGCGCTTTCATTGGACCCCCTCTTGTTTAAGGTTCATCTACATTTTTACATTTTATTGATGAAAAAATAGAGACAAATTGAAGAAAAAAACTGCCGATTGGCAGTTATGGTAATAAATTGTTACGGTTGAGAGGGTGGCGAAGAGGGTTGCTCGGGTGGTCGGGGCGGTAATTCTTCACAGGCGCCGTTTTCACATTGGTAGTTTGAGGGACATTCTCCACAGTTTCCGTTGCAATTATCTGAACCACATTGTTTGTTGAGGCAGTCGGGCAAACATTCTGCTACACAAGCTTGCGGGAAATTACCCGACGGATCTACCGCGCCATTTGTACCGCAATCGTAAAAACCTGTATCAATCAGCCATCCGCAAGAGGGATTAAGATTAGCGCAATCAAGGCAATAGGTGGCGCCTTTCTCACACCAAATAACTCGTCCGCTTTCATCGCAACAGCCTTCGTATGTCTTCACGTCCGTGCAGCTGTTTTTGGTTGGAACCTTGGTTCCCAAACAATCGGGTGGCGCGCAATAATCATTATCTACACAAACCATATTTTCCATGCACTCTCCGCAGCTTCCGCCACAGCCATCTGGCCCGCATTCACTATTTGAACAGTCGGGCGTGCAAACGTCACAGACATCACCGAGGCCATCATTATCAATATCTTCTTGGTTTGGATTGTAATCTTGCGGACAGTTGTCTTGACTAATCTCAACACCGTCATTGTCTTTATCGAGGGAAAAGCATTTTCCAATAGCATTGCACTCTTCGTTTTCCGCACATATTCCACATTTGCCGCCGCAGTTATCGGAGCCGCATTCTTTGTAGGCGCAGGAAGGTTTACAGACACACTTGCCGTTTTTGCAATATTGATTCGCGGGGCATGTTTTTTTAGCACTTACGCATTGATCTTGATTACATAAATCAATCGTACATGCATCGCCGCCATTACATTCTTTGGTTTGCCAGACAGCGAGATTAGTTTTTTCGTCGAAAACACATTCCGTAATCATTTTTTCATTACTCTCATCGCAGTGCCTCTCGCCAATATTGAAACACATATTTTCAAGGGAAATGTTTTTTGGGAGCCGGCAAATATAGTACCTAAATTGTTCATCCCATTCGCAGGTGCCATTAGCTGATGTACAGTCTATGGTTTCCCATACGCCACTTTCGCAATAATAAAGAATGTTTTCTTCGCATTTTCCAGCATAACCATATTTCGCGCAGTTTTCTTTTTCTTCTTCGGTTTGTGAATCAGTTGACTCAAGAATTGTTTTTTCTTCAATACCGCAACTAGCACAAAAAATGAAAAATATATTGCAGAACCATCTCATTGTCTCCTCCTTAGTGGTTAAAGGGCGATTACAACCTTATTATTAAAGAAAATCGAAATTAATACAATGTTTCTTTAACAATAAAGCTATAATAAAAAAAGGCGGAGAACGAGTTGATTTACGTGATCAACTCGTTCTCCGAGGTAGGTTGGCGAGAGGATCAGTCCCATGGACAGGGGGGAATGACGTCGCGGCAGTATTCGAACTTCTCGGCCGGCGCACCTGCGGCTCCGCAGCTCGGCAGACAGCCAATCGTCTCTACGATGTTGGCATGACCGCAGCATCCGATGGCACACGTAGCGTCGTTCGGGTGCAGATGACTCGACTCGTACATGCATGTGGCATTCTCCCACCCAACCTCGGCAATGCAGTCAGTGATGGTGGCCAGACACTGCATGATGTTGCCGAACTTGGCCATGGCGCCTTGCATAGTGTCCGTGACCGTGCCGAGCACTGTAGCTACCATGTCGACACCCAGCTTGGCGCTACCCGTGAGCTTGCCGTAGTCGCCGAGATCTACTGTTCCGGAAAGATCGGCGCCTGAGATCGCGTTGTCACCACTTGTCTCATCTGCCTTTCCGAGCATCAGCGCGTGTTGCTGCTGTTCGGTGTTTAGGCAGTTGTAGGTGTCAACGAGAGTCTGACGCACTGCTTCTTTGGCTTCGGGACGGAGCGCGGCCAAATCTTGCGACATCAGCTCCAGTCCGTACTGCCAGCTGGGATTCGCGAGGACGTTCTTGATAGCCGCGAAGACCACCTTGCGATCCGCTTTGGACACTTCGCCCACCTTGTTCTCGCGACAGGCCTTGATCACAGTCTGGGTCTTCTGCGAGAGTGCCTCGACGTACTGCGCGTAGGGGTTGTCCTGTGAATCCCCGCTCTCTCCGCACCCCATGGCGGGGAGAACGAACAAGCCAGCCAGCAAATAGAGAACGACGAGCTTCTTCCGCATGGCATTACCTCCTGTGTATGCCGTATCAAACAATTCCCTCCCGAACCACTCGATCGGGAATCTATTTGATGATTTTAAAGAACTAATTTCATTTTTCCATAACCACTTTGGAAAAATAGAGACAAAAAGGTGAAAAAATGGGCCGCGGTCGCTTGTGGCGACCGCGGCCCAAATCAAATATTAAAATTTAACCTTTCCGCTTAACCAAGCCAATCTTTAGTAATTTTGGCGGTTTGAAAGAAATGCTATAATCCGACCCCATGCGACCATGTATTTCTAATCCCAAATTTTGTCCAGTTATTTTTTTGAATGCTGTTGTCAGCGGTCTGATAACCTTTGACTCCATTTGATTGCGGTCTGTGCGATAAGAAGAGGGTGGTAAATTTTCACCGCGCACCGCGTTAGTTTCTCGCGCAAATAATATTTCAAAAATTTCAATAGTTTGTTTTGTTGAGTGAATTTGTGAAGATGACATAGCCTTGCCCTTGATAAATATTTTTTTGTTTTCCGCATCTAGAGCTAAATCCAAGCGCGCAACTTCCTTTTTCCATTTTTCTGGGGAAAAAATGATATTTGTTTTTTCACCATTGTGCCACAATACTGCTGGTAAATTTTCACCTGACACAAATTCTGCGAAAATTTTTTCACCAATGTTTTGTTCAATAATTACGCCTTCGCTTTCTGCGTTGCCGTCGCACCAAGATGCCCAATGGCAATGTATGGGTTTTTTAATAGAATTTTCCGCAATTGGCAAAGCTTCGTTTAAAATATTTTCAAGACTGTTTAATGGTCCAAAAACCATTAAACATCCGCCGCCGCCCGTGCCGATAAGCCGAGTGGCAATTATATTGCCCGTAGCTCTTAAGCCAATTTCTTTGATAGTGGTGGAAATATGATCAATTGGAGCTGAAGACAAGCCAAGAAGTTTTAAAATGTCTTGATTGATATTTTGCGCTTCTAAAAATTCTCGGATGACGCCGCTTGTTGATCCGTAGAGTAGTAAATTATAGACAGTTTTCAGTACGCTAATTGAGTGGACAACCGAATCATTGCGGTAAGTTCTAAACAGATTCATGCCCGCGGAATATTTTTCATTTTCTTTTATAACACTTAAAAATTTAGGCGGTTCTTTAAAATCTTTTGGCACAAATTTTTCTAAACTTTTTTGAGCAAAAGCCGCGTCTTCTCCTAATTTAGCAGTCAGCGCTTTACGCGTAGGATAAATCATTTGTGAGTCAATTTCTTCGCCGCTGAAAATTATTGCCATATCCAATGGCCAAAGCGGCAGGGGATCAATATTTAAAGCTTCATCAAACCGAAGCCCGCAATAAGATAATTTTTCAAAAATATTGTAAAACGAAGCAGAATTTTTTATGCCCAAATCTTTGTAAAAATCAAATAAAATGGGATCACGCTCACGGAAA
>CAYSQU010000038.1:5284-6394 GCA_964433365.1 uncultured Gammaproteobacteria bacterium | reverse complement strand
CATACCTGTGGCAGGCCAAGTCCAAGGGGCTTGTCGCTTACATGAATGGCGGCAAAACAAAACCCAATATTCATGACCTGCTCGTATTTGACGGCGGGGATAAAGATGGTAATCTGGGTCACGTGGCAGTCGTGATTTCGGTAGGTGACGCGGACGTGTGTTTCGTCCAGCAGAACTTCTATCGGAATAATGTGCCGGTGATCTATGATTGTTTGCCGCTCGTCCATCGGGGCAGCGGTTGGTTCGTTACAAACAGTGACTACCTGCCGGTGGCAGGTTGGTCAAGAAGAGGAGGAGAGAGATGAAAAGGAGACACGTGTTTTTTTTGATGTTAGTGTTCTCATTGTTCTTTGGGGCAGCGGCAGTTCGTGCCGGCGGAGGCGGGGGATATGACCCCGGGCCGTGCGGCTGTAGCTGTAACATCAACCCGTGA
Organism: uncultured Gammaproteobacteria bacterium; assembly: GCA_964433365.1. Lineage (GTDB taxonomy): Bacteria > Patescibacteriota > Patescibacteriia > Magasanikbacterales > UBA922 > CAYSQU01. Next base: position 5,961 of record CAYSQU010000038.1, on the reverse strand, counting down.
GAGTGGAGGTCTCGCGGGTAGTGGGGGTCGTTTGCGCGATTTGCTGAAAGGCAGATTTGCGTGGACGGCCCCCTTCTTCGTTTTTATCTCGTTTGTGGCTTCAAGTGAACAAAAGGTAATGAAATATGTTTTTTATTTACTAACCAATTCAAAACGCCACTAAAAACATAGAATGTTATTGTAATACCAATTGTCATCAACACCCGCTCTTTCCAAACAACCGGAATCAGCCCAATCCAGACAGCTGACTTAAGACCCATAACATACAAAAACGCTACACTGCCAACACAGTGGGCGCAGAAAGTGGCGCCAATAGCTCTGGCAGAAATGTATTTTGCTGGAGCTAAATATGCGAGAAACGGAATAGTCCAATAAAGCGCGTAATACCAAGCGCCACGGCCTTCAGGATGTAACCAGAATAGTATCATGGCAATGCCGGGTATTAACAAAATCCATTTTGTTTTTCGTGAGAAATAAATCACAGCCATCAACATTGGCAAAAAGCGCAAGATGGTAATTAAGTCAAAATTAAAGCCATACCAAGCCCAGTTAATTAATTGCATCACGAACACTGTGATTAAACCAATGACAGACGAAAAAAATGCGCCAGCGATTGGGCCGTAGAAGTCAAAGAGAGAAAACTTCAGTTTTTCAGCTCCAAGTAATTGACTAAACGG
>CAYSQU010000038.1:0-5184 GCA_964433365.1 uncultured Gammaproteobacteria bacterium | reverse complement strand
ATTATTTCGCTAGGACATACATCATATTTCCCAAATTTCTTACTTTCCCAGTCATTTCCATGATAGTAAGTGTAGCATTTACAGTGGGGCTGTCAAGAGTGGAGAGTTTTGTCAACGCGTCAACGTGAATTGGTTCGCGGGAGAGGTGGGGCAAGATTTTGGCTTCAGCTGGCGAGGCAGGCAGAATGGCGCGGTTGGCGACAAATTCCTTTACATCATGCAAATCAAGCGCGTCTAAAATATCTCGCGCCGAAGTGACGACGCAAGCGCCGTTTTTTATCAATTTATTTACCCCGACTGATGTTAAAGAATTAATATTTTGCGGTATAGCGAATAATTCTCGGCCATTGTCCAAAGTGCATTGTGCAGTAATGAGCGCGCCCGACTCCTCGGCCGCTTCAACCACAAGTGTGCCAAGCGACATGCCAGCCACAATGCGGTTTCTGCGCGGAAAGGTGTATTTTGTCGGCACTGTGCCGGGAGGATATTCGGCCAATACAGCTCCGCCTTTGCTGATTATTTCTTCGGCTAAATTGCAGTGTTGGGCTGGTTGGACATGCGCTTTATTTACTCCAGAACCAAGCACAGCCACGGTTTGCCCGCCGGCTTTTAACGTGGCTTTGTGCGCTATGCCGTCAATTCCTATGGCCAGTCCGCTAACAATTGTAATGCCTTGGCGCGCGAGTTCACTAACAATCTCTTCGGTCACTTGCTGGCCATAAGATGTATAACGTCTTGGTCCCACCACTGCCAGCATAAATTCGTTTTTTGGAATTTGCCCGCGCACAAACAAACAGAATGGGGGATCGTAGATTTCTTTTAATAATTTTGGATAATCATCGTCGTCTTTCGTCAAACAAGTAATTCCTTCTTGCTTTAAGACCTTTTCAATTTTTTCCTCGTCAACTTTATCCCGCCATTCCAAAAATTCGCTAATCAAACTATCTTCAAATCCGGCTTTTCTGAATTCATCAAATTCGCCTTGCCAAGCATTATCCAAAGATGAAAAAAACGCTATCATTTGCTGGTAGCGGCGGGGGGTGATTTTTGGGAAATATGATAAGATGATCTCTTTTCTCATGCTATTTATTTTAGCACACTTTTTGACTTGACGAAAGTGGATTTTGTGATATAGTAGATATATGGTAAAATATAAGGAATAAATCACTTATTTTATAAATATATGTCAAGAGAACAAAGGGGTGGTGGTGGAGAGCCAACAGGAGGCGAGGTTGATTTTGACGCTGTTTTGGCCGGTGTAATAGGGGAAAGGAGGAACGCGGTTGAACAAGAGGTAGTTAAAGTTGAAACTAGAAAAAAGTCAAAAAGCAAGCGTGCAGACATTGCAGGAGAGTTAGGCGGTCATTTGGGGGGTTTGGCGACAAAAGATGGTGTTGAGAGTGAACAAGAGCTTATGGCGACGGCTTTTAATACCTTGATTTACAGTGAATATCATAGCAAAAAAATTCCAGAAGGTGTGCAAACAAAATTGGATGCTTATAGTCAGGCAAAAAATAAACATGCTGATGCGTTAAAGAAGATGGATAATTTGCCAGATGATTTTAAGGGCGATCCAAGGTTAACCAAAGCTTTGGATAAATTAAAATTAGACATGGTCGCGCAAGCCAGAGAATTGGCTGGTGAGTTAGGGGTAAAATATGAAGAAATTGCCAAAGGCGAGACGGCTTTGTTAGCGACTGAAGATGTGGAAATTGCTCGATTGCGTGAAGAGGCGGATAAATTAAGTCCTGGCAAAGTTGAATACGCGAAAGAGAGTTATGGTGACTACAAAGAAAGGATTGTTGGTGTTTTGGCTGATAGAATGGCTGAAATTACGCAATCAAAGTTGGAAGAATTATTATTAAAAAACGGCGTAAAAGAGGGTCCTGGGTACAATGAAAGAGGAAATCAATTTAAAGGAAATGTTGAGCCAGCCACTCAGGAGGTGATAAGAAAAGATGAAGGAACAGTCAAAAAAGGAATGCGTCTTTTGACTGAAAAAGAACTTCATGGACTTTTTGAAAAGATAGACGCGAGCGAGCAGGATGAGAGTAAAAGGCGGGCCGCTATCGCGCAATTAGAAAGGCGGTTTGGTGGTTTGGTCGGTCGTGGTTATAGTTATGGTAGTATTGACGAAGAGTCAACTGATAATATGCTATTTTTGCGTTCAGGCGCGCCCGAAGGCGAGAATGATGCCAAAATGCCAAACGACCTGCTGATTGACGCGGCTTATGTTGAATCAAGGATAATGTTTGTGTTAGAATCGTTTTGTATAAATCATGGCGGACGGATAAATGTTACGCAAAGCGGTTGGCCGGAGGAAGAAAGGGTATATAGGCAGATGTGTTTTTTAAGACATCTAAAAGCGGACAAAAATGATTTTTCTGTTGAAGAGATTGGGGGCACTAATGACGCTGGCAGGATTGTGAGAGGCAGTAAAAAATTGGATTTAGACCCAAAGCATGACCCAACTTTGACGGACTTGGCCACCAAGGCGGGCGGCATCTGGGAACAGACAAAAAACCCTCATCTTTTATTCGGACAAATTGGTGGTGGTATGTTTGGACAAAGGGGTATTGGTTATTTAGATGAAATAGATCATATTCCCAGCGAGCTTTTTAGGGAATACGCTAAAATTAAAAAACACAAAAAAGGTTTGACAGACGCGCAAAGGCGTGAATCGGATGCGTGGAACAAAGAATTGGAAAAATACCTCACAGGGCACGAACCGACAAACCAAGACATTGTTGACAAGGCCACAAAGCCAGATGGGACGATTAGATTGGACAAGCCGGAAACAATGAAGGCCATGATAGCTGTTTTGCAGGAACAAGGACGAGATGCACGCAAAGTCGGCGCTGACATAGCTGAAAAGAAAGGTGAACAGCAAAGTGAAATTTATGGTTTGAAAAAATCTTTGGCTGATATGACGCGTTGGAAAGACCAACTTTCAGAAGCCAACAAAACGTTGGAAGGACAGATGCAAAGATCGCGTGGCGAGGACGAAAAACAAAGCCAAGCTCTTAAAAGCAGAATTGATTCGGTGAATGAAGAAAAACAACGTGTGGAAGGAGAAAAAACAAAACAAGCTTCCGCATTGCGGAAACTAATTGTCGAAGCAATAGAAAAATTGGAGTTGCAGAAAACCAAGGGCCTGCCAATATTGGGTGGGGCAAAAGAATTGGGCGAACGTCAGCGATTTATAGATGACATTAAGCAACGCGCTGGAATAAAATAAAAATATAATTAAAAATGCTCTGATTGATTTCAGAGCATTTTTTTTATTTCCTCAACGCTTTTTTTGATTACCTTATCAATTTTTTTTCTTTCAAACAATCCAAATCTACTCAACACAAATTTCGCTGTGTCTCGCATGCCTCTTTCGCCTTCTCTTTTTATACCTATGCGCACGCGAGTGAAGTCCTGCGTGCCGATGTGGGTGATAATGGATTCTACGCCATTGTGGCCGGCAGAAGATCGGTCGGTTTGGACTTTGATTTCGCCAAGCGCTATATCTTTGTCATCATGAACCACAATTATATCACGATGAGTCATCTGGTAAAAATGCGCGATAAGTTGCACGGCCACGCCAGAGTCGTTCATAAAAGTCAGTGGTTTGGCAAGAATGATTTTATCATTGTGGCTGACAGTAACCCCGCAGATTTCAGCGTTGAATTTTTTTGACAGCTCCCACTTGCCGATTTTGTATTCACTCAGCTCCTTTTGCAACGCGTCAAGTACCATAAAGCCCACGTTATGGCGCGTTTTTAGATATTGCTTGCCTGGATTTCCTAGACCGACAATTAACTTCATAAAAGTATGATGCGAATCTACAAATTCATGCGAATATAGCGAATACGATTTGTAGATTTGCATTTTATTCGTAGATTAGCATCATTGTTATCTCTTCATCTTCGCTAACTTTATTATAATCGGTGTGGCGTAAAAGTCAAACTGTTCGCGGAGTTTGTTTTCAAGATAATTCAAATATGACCAATGCACTGATGTGCGATATTTGACGACTGCTTCCAAGACAGGCGGATTGACAGCCAATTGGCGCATACCGAGAATTTCCGGCAAACGAGTGCCTTTGCCGCGAGATGGAAAGTGAACCTTTGTGGCATGTTTGATGAAATTGTGCATTATGTTGTCCGGCACAGTGGTGTGTCTGGCTTGCCACGCGTGTAGGATTAGAGGAAAAACTTGATGCACGCAATAACCGCTTAATCCACTGACAAGCACAATCGGCGCGAAATCAAGATGCGGGAATTCATCATAAATCATTTTTTTTACGTTGTTGCGCGCGGAGTCGGAATTATCCACGGCTAAGTCCCACTTGTTGATTAAAATAATAACGCTTTTGCCGCGTTGTTCTAAAAGTCCGCCCAATTGTTTGTCTTGCGATGAGATTGGTTCTTTGCCGTCAACGACGAATAAAACGATGTCTGAATTTTGCACGGCGCGCAATGATTTGCTGATGCCTTCTCGTTCCAGCACGCCATAGACCTTGGATTTACGTCTAATGCCGGCAGTGTCAACAAAATTGATTAACTTGTCTTCATAAAGTACTAAAGTGTCGTGCGGTTCACGCGTGGTGTGCGGCATATCAGACACAATGACCGCCTCTTCGCCAATGATTTGGTTAAATAAAGATGACTTGCCGGCGTTTGGCTTTCCAATAAAACATACTCGGATAGCATTGTCAGCATCTATTTTAAGTTTTTTTGGACGTTTTTTTGTTTTTGCAAGAGTTGTATAAACCAAATCAAGGAAGTCGCCGATATTACGTCCATTGCCTGCTGAAATAGGAAATGGCGTACCCAACCCCATTTTGTGCCACTCCGGTGTTTGTAAATTGTATTCGATGTCTTGGTTGTCAACCTTGTTAGCTACAAAAATTACTGGTTTTGAAGTGATGCGTCGAATTTTTTTGGCCAGTTCATATTCTTGAGGCATGATGCCATCTTTCGCGTTGGTGACAAAAACAACTAAATCAGCTTTTTTCATTGCTTTTTCGCTTTGTTTTAAGATTTCCGCCTCCAATGGCACCGCTTCATCAAAAGATAAACCGCCTGTGTCAAGCGCTTTGACATATTTTCCGCGCCAATAAATCAGACCCTCGTTGGTTGTGCGCGTTGTGCCTGGGGTTGGGGAGACAATGGCTTTTTTTTGGTCAATCAGGCG
>CAYSQU010000037.1:0-6450 GCA_964433365.1 uncultured Gammaproteobacteria bacterium | reverse complement strand
TAAATTTTCAATTATCAAATTACCAACTATGCTTAACCAGCAACAAAAGCAAGCTGTTGAATATACAAAGGGTCCGCTCCTTATTGTCGCTGGAGCCGGCACTGGAAAGACGACGGTGATTACCAAAAAAATCGCTTATTTAATTGAGCAAAGACACGCCAAACCCGAGGAAATTTTGGCTTTGACTTTTACTGATAAGGCGGCGGAAGAGATGTTGACGAGGGTAGATGAGATATTGGATATTGGATATTCGGATATTCAAATTTCGACGTTTCACGCGTTTTGCCAGAAAATTTTGGAACTATATGGCTTGGACGCCGGTCTGCCAAATCAGTTTAAGCTTTTGACCCAAACGGACGCGTGGCTTTTGATAAAGAAAAATTTTGATAAATTCAATTTGGATTATTACCGCCCGCTTGGCAATCCTTCAAAACACATTCATGAATTAATCCGGCATTTTTCAAAGTGCAAAGACGAGCTTGTTTCGCCGGAAGAGTATCTAAAATACGCGGAGAATGTAAAGTTAGATAAAGACAATGTTGAATTTGATAAGTCCCGTCTAACAGAAATCGCCGATGCTTACCACACGTATAATCAACTGCTGTTGGACAATAATTGTCTAGATTTTGGCGACCTGATTTATTACACAGTAAAATTGTTAGAAAAACGACCAAACATCCTCAAATTGCTACAGGAAAGATACAAATTTATTTTAGTTGATGAGTTTCAAGATGTTAATTGGTCGCAATATTATTTAGTACGGTTGTTGGCGACGGGCCAACTCACAGTCGTTGGGGATGACGACCAGAGTGTCTACGCTTTCCGCGGGGCCTCTGTGTCAAATATAATGCGTTTCAAAGAAGATTATCCAAAAGCCAAAGAAATTGTTTTAACAGAGAATTACAGATCAAAGCAGGACATTCTTGACATTGCCTACAAATCAATACAAAACAACAATCCTGATAGATTGGAGACAAAATTAAAGATAGATAAGCGTTTAATGGCTCAAAGAGGCACAAAAAGGGATTCCTCGACTCCGCTTCGCTCTGCTCGGAATGACACCCCTGTAGAACACCTGCATCTGCCGACGTTAGAGGAAGAAGTGCGTACGGTCGTAGATAAAATCCGTGAGATATCTGCCGACAAATCCGTGGTCTGGGATGACATTGCGATATTAGTGCGAGCCAATAGCCATGCCGAGCCATTTATTGCCGCGTTGGAACGCGCCGGCATTCCGTATGAATTTTTGGCTTCATCTGGATTGTATAGACAACCAATTGTGCTGGACTGCGTTAATTTCTTACGCGTGGTTGATAATTATCACGAATCAACGGCAGTGTATCGCTTGCTCCGTATGCCATTTTTGAATTTCAAAGAAAACGATTTGCAAAAAATAAATTATAGTCGCGATAAAAAAAGTGTTTCATTTTACGAAGCCATAAAACGCGCGGCAGAATATGGCTTGTCAAAAGAGGGGATTGATGTTTGTGATAAGTTGGTTGGTTGGATTCACGAAGGCATGAAACGCGCGCGGTTTGAGAAGCCCGGCGCTGTTTTACTCGGCTTTTTAGAGGACTCCGGTTATCTCGCTCACATCACGCGCGAAGAAACAAAAGGCAATGCTGAAATTATCCGCCAAATTTATCATTTAAAACAATATTTTGATTATATTCATAAATACGAAGAAGTAATGCCTGGCGCGCATGTGTCGGATTTTATAGAGCATTTTTCATCTGTTTTGGAATCGGGCGACGAAGGCGATATGTATCAGCCGTCTGACACGCCTGATTCAATCAATATTATCACAATCCATCGCGCCAAGGGCTTGGAATTTAAATACGTTTTTGTGGTCAATTTAGTGGAAGACCGACTCCCAACTCGTCGCCGCGGTGACGGCATTGAATTGCCAGATGCCTTGATTAAAGAAAAATTACCAGAAGGCGATTTTCACACCCAAGAAGAGCGCCGTTTGTTCTATGTGGCCATCACTCGCGCCAAAGAAGGCCTGTTCCTCACCAGCGCCGATGACTATGGCGGCGCCAGAGCGAAGAAAGTGAGTCGATTTTTGGATGAGTTGGGATATAAGAAACAAGAAACAAGAAACAAACAAATTATAAATTCAAAATTACAGATTCCAAAGACGAAACCCACTAAAAAAGAGTTTACTCACGAGATGCCTAAATCATTCTCATTTTCCGCTCTAAACTCTTACCGCAAATGCCCGTATCAATACAAACTCTCTTACATTCTCCAAATCCCGACGAAGGGTAGCCATTATTTTAGCTTCGGCCAGTCAATACACTCCACGCTACATAAATTTTATACACAAACACAGATCTTAAACAGCGCTAAACAAAATACGCTTTTCGAATCACATATCACATATCACAGATCACCAAAAGACGGTGATGTTAAAGTCCCAACACTTGATGAATTATTGAAGATGTACGACGCGAGCTGGATTGACGACTGGTATTTAAGCAAAGACCAAAAAGATAAGTATTATAAAAAAGGCAAGGATATTTTGAAAAAGTTTTACGAGTCAAACAAAGACAAGTGGACAATCCCAGTTGTGTTAGAAAGAGGATTCAAACTTAAAGTCAAAGAGTATCTTATCAGCGGCAGGATTGACCGCGTGGATAAACTCGCGGACGGCACTTTGCAGATTATTGATTACAAGACCGGACAATCAAAAGAGAAAATTGAAGGCGATGATAAAAATCAGCTTCTAATTTACCAACTCGCCGCTGATTCTGTGACTGAATATAAAAATCTCGGCTCTGTTTCCAACCTCACTTTCTTTTATTTAGAAGACAACCTGCAAATTTCATTCTTGGGCGATGATGATGACTTGGTTGGCTTGAAAGAAAAATTATTGGAGACAATTGAAAATATTAAATCCGCCAACTTTACCGCCAGCCCAGCGGCGCACTTATGCTCGCACTGCGATTTTAAAGACATCTGCGAGTTTAGGAAGCTTTAGGGTTGTCATTCCGACCGAGGCCAGTGCCGAGTGGAGGAATCCCTTTTCAATGCATTTTAAGTGCTTTTAAAAAATTTAACTTAATGTGTCTTCCCGTGTCTCGTAAAGGGATTCCTCGGCTCCCTTCGGTCGCTCGGAATGACAGACGTAAAAAATATGTACATCTTCATCACCCTCTTCTCAATATTCTACATCCTCCTCCTAATCTGCACGTTCTACATGGCTTACGCTACATTTAGCGGAGCGCCATTTGTTCCAAGCCGGCAAATAAGAGTAGATAAAATGATAGAACTGGCAAACCTACAGCCAAATGACAGAGCAATTGACATGGGTTCCGGAGATGGAAGAGTGGTGTTCGCGGCCAGCGAGCTTTGCGCGCAGAGCGACGGCGTGGAGCTTAATCCATATCTTTATTGGCTTAGCAAGACAAAACAAAAAGCAAAAAGAAAAACTAATGTGTTATTTACGCGCAAAAGTTTGTGGGACTATGATATTTCATCATACAATGTTGTATTTACTTACCTTATCCCGCACAGAATGAATAAATTAGCCAAAAAAATCAAACGAGAGATGAGACCCGGCGCTCGGATTATCTCGCACGCGTTTTCCTTCCCTGACTGGCAACCTGTGAAGAAAGATGGTAATATATACCTGTATGTCGTCTAGACCTAACACAACTCAAAATGACAATATTTTAATTGTCAAAACAGCGGAAAATGTGTTTATTGAACTGCTGGGAGAGCCGGACGGAAAAAAGGTCTTGCCCCAATTTCTCAAAAATCGCACATTGACGGTTAGTTGCCTGTCTTCCACTGCCGCAGAGTCCATTCGGACGCGCCAGCAGGAGATAGTAGATTTGATCAATTCGCGCATTGGCAGGAATGAGGTTGACAGAATACGGTATTTGCTTTAAACTTGACATTATGACCCTCAAACAATACCTGATTATCATGCTTTTGGCCACGGTTTTTTGCTGGGTAGCGTGGTGGTTTGTAATCACCAATGTTGACCCATTTCAAGCAGATATTGTGGGCTTTATTTTTTTCTACGCCAGCTTGTTTTGTTCTTTAGTTGGCACAATGTCAATCTTGTCATTTTTGTTCAGAAAACTATTTTCCAGCTCTGACGAACCAATGTTCCGTTACGTAAAGAGGGGGGCTCGCGACGCGGTTTTTATTTCTGTTTTTTTAATTATTTTGCTGTATTTTCAAACGCAAAACTATCTGCACTGGTGGAACGCTGGCGTGTTAGCCGGAGCATTTTTATTTTATATAATTTTTACTTGGTCAACTAAAAAATATGAGACAGACGAAACTCTTCACTAAAACACAGCGCGAAGCGCCAAAAGACGAAGTCAGTTTAAACGCGCAACTTTTAATCCGCGCTGGCTTTGTTGATAAGCTCATGGCGGGCGTTTACACTTATCTTCCGCTTGGTTTGCGTGTGTTAGATAAGATAAAAAATATTATTCGCGAAGAAATCAACGCAGTCGGCGGGCAAGAAATTCTAATGCCCGCGCTTAATCCAAAAGAAAACTGGGAAAAAACCGGACGTTGGAGCGGATTAGATGTGTTATTTCGTCTTGAAGGCGCGGGAGGCAAGGAATACGCGTTGGGCGCCAGCCACGAAGAGGTTGTAACGCCTTTAGTGCAAAGATTCGCGAACTCTTACAAGGACTTACCTGTCGCGGTATATCAAATTCAAGACAAATTTCGCAATGAACCGCGCGCTAAATCAGGTCTTTTGCGCGGACGAGAATTTTCCATGAAGGACCTATATAGTTTTCACGCCAATGAAAGTGACTTAGATGAATATTACGAAAAAGTTAAAGCCGCCTATCTCAAAATTTATGGACGTTGCGGACTTGGCCAGTTAACGCACGTGGTATTCGCATCCGGCGGAACATTTTCAAAATATTCCCACGAATTTCAAACAATCACCGAATACGGCGAAGATGTGATTTTTGTGTGCGCGAAATGCGGAACAGGCGTGAACAAAGAAATAATTGACGAACAAAAAATATGTCCTGAGTGCGGAAATGAAAAATTGGAAGAAAAAAAATCCATTGAAGTTGGCAACATATTCAAACTAAAAACAAAGTATTCCTCGGCGTTTGATTATAAATACACTGATGAAAAAGGGGAGAAGCAAACAGTCACAATGGGATGCTATGGCATTGGCCCATCGCGCGTGCTGGGGACAATTGTTGAAGTACATCATGACGATGGTGGAATAATCTGGCCTGAATCAGTGGCGCCGTTTCAAATTCATCTCATTTCTCTCTGCAAAGACGCGAAAAATATTAAACAGGCGGATGAAATTTATGAAGCATTGACAAAATCAGGCAAAGAAGTATTATATGATGACAGGGCAGACGCCACAGCCGGCGCCAAATTCGCCGACAGTGATTTAATTGGCATTCCCACACGGATCATTGTAAGTCAAAAGACACTAGAAAAAGAAAGCATTGAGATGAAGAAAAGGGGAGAAAAAGAGATCGTGTTATTGAAAATTAAGTCATTAAAAATTGATTAAAAATTAAAAATTATTACTCCATGTTTCAAAAACTTTACTCTAAATTCAGCAAGGACATAGGCATTGATCTGGGTACTTCTAACACCCGCGTTTTTATAAAAGACAAAGGTATTGTTATTAATGAACCAACTGTCGTTGCTATCAATACAAAGACCGAACAAATACTCGCGGTTGGCAATGAAGCCAAAGACATGCTTGGAAAAACGCCACCGCATATTATTGTTACTCGCCCGCTGACAAATGGGGTGGTGTCTGATTATGAAGTCACGGAAAAACTAATGAAATATTTTATAGACAAAATTCACGAAGATGTTTTTACTTTGGTAGCAAGACCAAGGGTGATAGTGTGTGTTCCGCTTGAAGTGACTGAAGTAGAGGTTAAAGCAATTGAAGACGCCACCATTTCGGGAGGCGCTAGACAGGTCTTTGTCGTGCAGGCGCCAATGGCCGCCGCGGTTGGCGCGCACATGCCGATTCAGGATCCTGTGGGCAACATGATCGTGGATATTGGCGGCGGGAAAACCGAAATCGCGGTTATCTCTCTAAACGGCGTGGTGATTTGGAAATCAACCAACATCGCAGGCGATGAGATGAACCGCAATATCATACAATACGCCCGCGAAATTTTTAATCTTTACATAGGTGAGAGCCACGCTGAACAAATCAAAATCAAAATCGGATCAGCCATGGATATGGGCGAAAAAATGGAATTTCCAATGCGAGGCCGCGATGTTATCACCGGCTTGCCAAAAGAAGTCATGGCTAGTGATGAACAAATCCGCGAAGCCCTATCCCGTTCAGTGAATGTAATTGTTGACCATATTAAAATGACCTTGGAATTAACCCCGCCAGAACTAACAGCAGATATACATGAACGTGGCATTCTGCTTTCCGGCGGCGGAGCGCTTTTACGCGAAATAGACAAGGTAATT
>CAYSQU010000036.1:1276-6727 GCA_964433365.1 uncultured Gammaproteobacteria bacterium | reverse complement strand
ACGATTAACCGTGAGTGTGCCAGTTGTGTCAGTCAATGCAATTTTGAGAGAAGACCTCGCCGAAAGTGTATAGCCACTACTTGAATTGCCAATTAGAATTTGACCGTAAGTCGGCAACGCTGATGCCAACACAACCGTGCCATCATCATTTGGAAAAGTGATTGTTCTGTCAGCGGTTGGGTCAGTAATGACAAACGATGTCTCAAAATCATCCACAGTCGCGCCCTCAAAAACCAATGGTGTGCCGCCCTGCAGGACCGCGACAATATTCAATGTTCCCTGCAAAGTGGAGGTGGTGGTAACCTGCAAGCCAGTCATTGTGGAAGTCGCCATTGTTGTGGTCGCTGAAAAAGTATTTAAACCAGTAAAAGTATTATCGCTTGTCAATCCGGCTCCGCCGACTCCGGCAGTCAAATCCCTCCACGCGCTACCGGCGCCATCATAAACGTACAAATTGCCGTCGTCTGAATCATAATATAATTTGCCTGCGGCTGCGGTTGGAGCCGTTGTTGTAACATACGAACTGTATGTTACATCAGACGCGTACGCGTAACCAACTGAATTTAATGGAATGCGCGGAGTCATTTCTCCATCACTCGCGACATTTACCGTTATCCAATATTGTTTGCTAAAATCCAAATCAAGCGCTGTAACACTGCCCAGTTGAACCGTAAAATATCCGCTTGCAACAGACACGGTTGGCTGTGTTTCTGTCCACAAAGCCGTGCCGCCGGTCAACGCGTCATAAATAGTGAATACCATGCTGAAAGTATTTGTCTGATAAGTGCCTGCGCTGTTGGTTAATTGACCTTCAAAAGTCAGGTAATGCGGAACATTAATTGCAGTCGCGGCAAAAACCGGCAAAACAAAAAATTTCCCTATTATTAAAAACAAGGCAATGATAAAACTCGCTACTATTAACTTTATTGTTATTCCCCTCATACACAATTATTTTTTCTTTCTTACATTATACCACCTTTTACACGCGAACACCACAACAAAGCCGCATAATATCGCTAAAAACGCCAAAGTTATCCACAGCCCGCCGCCAAATCTCTTCAGTTCTATGTTCATATTGACAACACCTGTTCCAACTTCAAATTCTTCACCAACAAAATCGCCATATCCTTTTGCTTTCGCTGATAACTTATACTTGCCAGATGGAGACAAAAAAACAAAACTTCCGTCTCCACCAGTCAACTGGGGATTTGTCTGATTGTACATGTCAGCCGGCCATTTAACCCACTCGTCAACTTTATTCAAAGAAAATAACGCGACTTCAGCCCCAACTATCTTATCTACCCTAAACAAAGAAAGAGACAGGGGGTTATTTTTTGACCAATTTGGAGAGAATCGGCGCGTATAAACAAAACCGTACGGATCAACTAAAACAGTGTGAAAAATTTCATCATAGCTGTTATCGGTGTAAATTATCTGTATGCTCATTTTGTATTTGCCCTTGTCTTCCGGCGCCTTAAAAACCGCTTCAAAATTATTTGTTTCGCCATTATATTTCATTATGTAGGCATCGTCCTTCAAAGTAACAATAACCATGCGCACGGGCTTTGCAAAATGCGCCGCGGAAATCGTGAACAACATTTCTGAGCCAGATACGACATGCCAATCAGCGCCTTTGGCGCTGGCCGTGTCAAGCGGAATTGCTTTAATAATACTATCCGGAGCAAACGTTTTAACCGCGCTTTCTTCCGCGACTTCTTCTATAATTTTCTCAACTTGAATTTTCTCAGCCGGCGTCAATGACTCATACACATCTTGCCTGATAGAACCAAACTGATCAACCAATCCATTTTTAACAACGTTTAATTCAAGACCAACTTTTTCCGCAGTGCCTTTCGCCCCTTGCGATAGGATATTCAATGTATTTTTTACTCCTTCATAACTTTGACCAACTCCCCTTTTCACCAAAGTGAACATCCTAAAAAAATCATCTTTAAATTTTTCACCAACTCTCGTACCAACCGCCGCCGAATCAACACCCTCTGGCAATTCAGACAGCTTTGGCAAAACAATCTCTTTGGCCGTTTCTTGCACAACTGCTTGTTCCACCCTCTCTTTTTCTGCCGGAGTCAACGCGTCATACACGCTCTTTTGTAATTTTCCAAATCCATCAATTAATCCATATTTAATCTGATTGAGCTGTTGTTTTGTCGCGTCTGACAAATAAACCACAGTATTTGATAAACCATCATAGCCATCAGACACTTTCTGTTTTAATTTATTTAGCAAATCAGTAATCTTGCCGGACCAATCAATGCCAATTGCTTTTTTTTCTTCTTCCGAAATTAACTCCTCCAATACCTGCGGCAGTTCTGGTTTTGACGGCAGTAAAATATCTTCCGGTGTCGGAGGAACAATTTCTTCCGGTTTTTCAATTGGTTTTTCACCAGGTTTTTCCTCGGTTGGTTTTATTGGCGGTTTAATTTCAGTAATTTTCGCCATTGCAACGGCGCCGGAAGAAACATTGCCGGATGAATCATAAGCAAACAATGTATAATAATATTTCACGCCCGGTTTGACTTTTGTGTCAACAAGCGATTCGGCTTTGCCCGCGTACATAATTTCGCCTTCTGTGTCATTTAAAGGAAAATATGAAACACCGCGCGTTAATTTTACTCGCAAAAAATCAGTGACTGTTGGATTCTTCCAAGAGAGTTTTATGGATGTCTGGCCAGCTGCCGCGACAAATTGCGAAACATTTGGCACTGTCTTTATTATTGGCGCCGTGATGAAAGAGTATGTTTTGCTTTCCGCCAAATTATAACTTTTGTCGCGCAAATGGGCTGTAAAACTATATTTTGTGTTTGGCAGTAGATTATCTAACAAAAACGAATGCTCTATTCCATAACTCGCCTCGCTATCTGTTTGTTTGTCATACGCTTCGCCTATGCCATATTGCAAATAGCAAACTGACAGCTCATCGGTGTTAAAAGTTATTTTTGTCTGATCCTGCTTTAAACTAGTTATCCACAGGTCAGTAATTATTGGCGGTGTCTTTTCAGACGCGACTGCCATGCCTCCTCCGCCCGTTTGTGTTGTTTCTTCGGCAACCACTGCCGGACGCGAAAAGACCGAGCCGGATTGTTCGTTATAATTCGTCCCTGTCTGCTTGCCCGCGTCCGGCTGTCCGCCGGTCTGCATTATGTAATTATCTGAAGTTACCCTTGCTGAATTTGGCCCCACTTGTCCGCCATAAATTTTATAATTCGTGCTGGCCGTCACCGCCAACACTTCTCGCGCAACAAAAAAACCAATTACTAAAATAATTGTCAGCCCAAATACGAGAGCAAATTTCTTGAACATATTTTTACTGGGTGTAGTATAACACAAATTTGAATGTAAAACAAAAATTGACGACAAATTATTATTTTAATGTTGACGATGTGAAAGTACTAGCAAGATCTGAATTTTTACATCCTGTTTTTTCGTAATTTATTAATAAATCCATAACTTTGTTTATATCTTGAGCAACCGACTTTAATTCGTCATTACGAATATTTATAGCATCGGCTCTATTCTTTGCCTGTAATCCATTTGACACGCTTGTTATACTATTAACTATTTGGTGAGTTGAATTACTCAAACTATTCGCTTGATCTACCAACCGAACCAAAATCATATATAACGAAACACAATCCCGTTTATAATTTTGTAATATAAATGCCCAACTGTTTCTATCCAGAAACGAGATAAAAAAGCTTTTATAAATTTTGGAAATTTGATTCTCATAAAAATATATTTAACTGTGGATAACTTTAATTTTGACTATCGGGTCTTCATCGGGTATAATATAAATATAACTCAAACTTAAAATTGTGTCAATATAATATGCCCACACTCGCACCTAAACAAAAACAAGTTTTGGATTACATAAAACAATATACTAAAAAACACGGGGTGTCCCCCACTTTCAAGGAAATGGAAAAACATCTGGGAAAGGCATTCTCAACCATACATGAGCATGTGCGAGTTTTGATTAAAAAAGGATACTTAATCAAAAATGACAATGATCCTCGAGGTATTGAATTAAACGAAGAAGAAATCAGTATTCTTCAAGTACCCATAATGGGTACGATTGCTGCTGGCCAGCCAATTGAAGAACTGGCTTTGCCGAGTGGCACAATCACTGTTTCTCGCGACGAAGTTGGGACAGGCAAATTCTTTGCGTTGCGTGTAGCCGGTAATAGTATGATTGATGAGGGAATCTTTGATGGCGATACAGTGGTTATTAAACAACAGGCAACTGCAGAAAATGGACAAATGGTGGTGGCGATTATAGATAACGGCGGGGCCACACTCAAAAAACTATACCGAGAAAGCAGTCGTTTTAGATTACAACCAGCCAACCAGAACATGTTGCCATTTTACCGAACTAAAGTAGAGATTAGAGGTATAGTAGTAAAAATAGACAGAAACCTAACAACACAACCGGAAAAAGAGGAGCAAAAAAACGAAAAATACAATAGACGAATTGATTACTCTTGGGACTTTCGCGGTGAAAAAACAAAATCCTACACACACGGCATGCACACTTACCCCGCCATGTTTATACCGCAAGTCGCTCGCCGTTTATTAGAAAAATACAGCCAAAAAGGAGATACTATCTGTGATATTTTTTGCGGTTCCGGTACGGCATTAATTGAAAGCAGATTATTGAGCCGTAATGCGTACGGCATCGACTTAAACCCTTTGGCCATATTTCTAGCCAAAGCCAAAACAACGGAAATAGATCCGAAGTTACTATCAAAAGAATACTTTCTGCTATTAAAACGAGCCGAAAAAATAAAAGATGGTCAGATTACAAAACCAAATTTTAAGAATATTGATTTTTGGTTTAAAGACGAAGTCGTTATAAAATTGGCAAAATTAAAAAAAGCAATTTTAGAAATAAAAGATGAAAAAATTAGAAACTTTTTCATAGTTTCTTTTAGCGAAACTGCCCGATTGTCGTCTAACACAAAATCAGGTGAATTCAAATTGGTTAGAATACGACCGGATAAATTAGCAAAACATAGCCCCGATGTACTGGGTATTTTCCGTAAAAAAACAGAATTTAACATTAAGCAGATGGGGGGATATAATAATGATGTTAACAAAAAAACAAAAACACATATAATTTATGGTGATTCGTCACAAAGCAATGGTATAAAACCAAATTCAATTGATTGTATTATTACTTCACCCCCATACGGCGACAGCCGCACCACAGTTGCTTATGGCCAGTTTTCTAGACTTTCCGCCCAATGGATTGATATTTTTGAAAATCCAGATAAAGCCTCCGGGGTAGATAACGAATTATTGGGTGGCAGGGCAACAAAAGATTTGGTACACAGTTTAAAATCCATCTACTTAGAACAATCTTTGTCGAAAATAGCTAAAATAGATAAAGATAGGGCGAGGGATGTTTTGAGTTTTTATCTTGGGCTCGAAAAA
>CAYSQU010000036.1:0-1266 GCA_964433365.1 uncultured Gammaproteobacteria bacterium | reverse complement strand
AGGCACACACCATACTAAAACCAAATAAATATTTTTGCTTAGTTATTGGTAATCGGCTAGTAAAACAAGTAAGAATACCAACCGACTTTATAATAGCAGAACTTGGCGAAAATATTGGTTTTACTTGTGAGGATATAATCGTTAGAAATATTCCAGGAAAGAGAATGCCCACAAAAACATCACCCACAAATATTGTGGGTGAGTTGGAAGACACGATGACGAGAGAAAGTATAGTTATCCTACGCAAATTAAACTAAACGAACTTTTTTCTTAAAACAATCATCAAGTTTATTGATCTTCACCCTGAAACCAGTTCCGTGATTTCTGACTTGACCGTTTGGTTTATAAAACATTCGAAAATCCACAACCACATAATCTTTTTTAACCATTTTTTTGAAAGAGTCAAAATCAAAATCGGTTAAAAAATAGGCTTCATCAAAATTAAAAAATTCTTTGTCGCGAATAATCCTGTTAGAAGCCAACACATAAACGAGTGCTGGTAATTTTAGGCTTTGGTTATTGTATCTTTTGCAGGACAGCGTAGAATGCAATTCTTTTGACCGGCCATTGTCTCTTTTAGAATATCCAAAATTATCCAACAAATTTTTATCCCTATCACCTCCGGCCGGCAACGGCTCCAAAGTAAATAATGTTAACATTGATTTTGCTTCCTTGCGGTATGCTTTTAGCTCGGCCACCCCCGAAATATCGTGAAGAGGTATATTATTCTCTTTAATCCCTAACAGATCTTCCAGAGTTTTACCAATACCAGTATTACCAGTTCGGTGAGTTTGAACAAACCCCAATTTTTTTATTTTTGCTAACTTTAATTTCAGTTGGTTTAGATTCATAAAATTATTTGATAAAAAAATTAAGAGTTTTTTTATAGATCTTCGCAAAACTTTTTAATTGGACGATATCTATCCGTCTTTGTCCAGATTCAATCTTTGAAATATAAGACTGAGTTTTGCCTAACAATTTAGCGGCTTGCTTTTGATCTATTCCAGCGTCTATGCGCGCTTGTTTTAATTTTTCAACAAGATCTTTGTGATCCTGTGAATAGATGGCTTTGTTCATATGTTTGCGTTAATTATGAATATATGATATATTCCAAAATGTAATATGCCAAACTGGAATATACACCTCGCTCCAAAAAATAAAAGGCCCGCTGTGGCGGGCAAAAGCGGTGTTTTTTGATTGATGTTCGAACTTTTTTTGAGCAAAACCCCTAATAAGGAAGCCAGCCCCGCCGTCGCTCGGAAACCT
>CAYSQU010000035.1:0-6780 GCA_964433365.1 uncultured Gammaproteobacteria bacterium | reverse complement strand
GGCGCAATTTTTGAATATTGGAATAACAATAACCCTTTAGACGGCAATCCTTGCTTGTGTTGTCAATGGTTCGTTTGGGAGAAATCAAAGGCAAATCCTTGCGCAAAAGCCCCCTGTCAATCGCTTCTTTTATTGTCAGCGGGGAGCCCTGCTTGGCCAAATCCAACGCGCTTTTTAAACTCATGTCAATCACGCAATTGTTTAATCCAGGCCTTAACGGCGGGTCCGGACACGCGGCAAATTCTTCCAAAAGCGGGTAATCATTCAATTGCTGGATATTCACGTTCAGAATGGAAGAAAACGCGGACTGGGCTTTTTTGCGGCTGGATTGAAAACCTGATGATTCAAAAGACAAAAGACCGGCAATATCTTCGCCGCTCGCGCCGTCCTGACCCAAAGTCAGTAATTTTTCCTGCAATGTTTTCAGCCCCTGGCTGAAGGCGGTGTTTAAAAATACAGATACCGCCATTGGAATTAACTGTAAAGAAGACACGCCATAAACGCCAGCCACCTGCCCCATTGTCATTTCTGATTGCGCTTTATTTGTTACCGCGTAGCTTTCTTCTTTTACCGACTGCGCCGGCGTCTTTACCTTGCCAGTCACCATTTCTGTTACTGATTTGAATCCCTGTCCTTCCATTCTGTCAATCTGCGCGCCTATTTCCGCTACTGTCTTATTTCTACCAACCATGCCCATAGCGCCAACCGTGATGCCAAAATCAGAATCTTCAAATCGCAAAGCATTGGTAAAGGTCTTTTCCAAGCTCAAACCTTTCGCGTTGGCATAAGTGCCCAAACTAGCCGCTTTCAATTTTTGCCAATCGCACGACGGTTTTGGACCGTCTGTTCCGCCCTCATAATCAACGTACAAAGAACGGAGGCCGATTTTTAAAAACACCTGAAAATCCAAATCCGCGCTTTGACAAAGATTTAAGCCGAATTTAGTTCCCAACTGTTCAATCGAGTCCGCCGCCGAGTCCTTGCCGAGTTTTCCAAAATACGCGCCGGCGCCTTCTTTATAAACCAAAGCGCTTTGCCCGCTTCCGTAGGTGCCCACATATATTGCCGCGTCATAAGCCATTTTACGCATAAAATAAGTGGCGCCATGCAAAAGCGAACCCAATGCCGCGTCCATCAGCGAACCCCAAAAAGTCATCTTCACTTCCTTTTGCCTGGCAGGAATATCTTCTCCCACCACCACAACGCCGCCGCCTACCTGCGCGTTTGCCGGATTAGCTAAAAACAACAATCCAAAAAACTGAACAAAAATAAACACAGCGACAAAAACTAACATCATCGCTCGCTTGTGTTTAAATGGGCTGAACATATTATTCATTTGTAGTGGAGCCGTTTAACTCGCCCGACATTTGCTCTTGCAAAATCTCGTCCATCAATTTCATCAATGTCGCGTCGTCAATTTTGTCCAACTGCGCTTTGGTCATAGAACCGCCTTGCAAAAGCGCGGCTCTGATTTGCGCCGGATCCGATAAAAATTTCTGCAATTGATCGGCTTGCGCCAAGGACGAATTACTGTTATTGTCGGCCGCCGCGTTGGACAGCGCGTCCAATGGATTAAAATTGCTCGCCGGCAATTCCGGCGCGACAGACAGGGTGGTTGTAACCACCGATAGCGCTTCCCCTTTTTCGCATAATTCGCCTTTTGGACAAAGCGGGTCAGTGCCTTTTTCTATCTCAATTTTATCTCCAACGCCATCTGAATCAGTATCAGGTAAATAGGCGCTGGTCTCATAAAAACTTAATTCTTCAAAATCATTCAAACCATCATGGTCTGTGTCAATGCTCTGCAATCGCGCTTCTTCATTCAAAAACAAACCCTGTTCCGCTTCGTTTGTTTTGCTTAAACGAACTACAAACGGCCCAAATATCGTATTTCGCATTTGTAAAATTCCAAGACCGACTGCCAGTAAACCAAAAATCAACAATAAGACAAAACCCGTCTTTTGCTCGCGTGTTAAAACTCTGCGTGAATTTCCATTATCCATATATCTATGGATACATTATAACATAAAAAAGACCATACGACCACCACCTAATCCAAGCTGTGGATAATTCTCTTCCATTCCTCCACCACCAACTCCTCTGCCCTTACTTTTTCATCACCCATTACTTCTCTAATCACTGTTTTGACTTTCTCTTTATCCAATTTTAACCCTTCTGACAAATTTCTCCACAACTGCTTTCGCTTTTGCGCAAACCCCGCCCTCGCAAACTTAAAAAATTGCTCCTCGTCTCCCCTCTCCTGCCCGAGGAGAGGGGCGCGGGGGTGAGGTGGGAGCAACCGCACTCGCAAAATCGCCGAGTCCACCTTCGGCGCCGGCCAAAAATTTCCTTTTGTCACAAAATCCACAATCTCCGGCTGACCATAATATTGAACTGATACAGCCAACAAACTCATCTCGCCCGGCTCCGCGCAAATCCTCCGCGCCACCTCTTTTTGAACCATGACGACGATGAGCGAAGGTTTGTTGGGAAGCTCTAAGATCGCGCGGAGAATTTGGGAGGTTATTTGATAGGGAAGGTTGGCGATAATTTTGTATGATTGGTGATCGGTGATCAGTGATCCGTGATCGATAAACGGTGATTTAGTACTAACATCCGTTGATAACTGATAACTGATCACTGGTAACTTCCGCAACGCATTCCCCCAGATAATCTCAACATTTGACGGTTTATTTTCCACCCAATACTTCTCCAGCTTCCTTTCAATCTCAACCGCAAAAACTTTGTTCACCTGTTCAGCCAATGCAAAGGTCAACACCCCAAAACCTGGGCCAACCTCAATCACCAAATCATCCATATTCAACTCCGCGGCTTTGACAATTTTCTCAACAATACCTAAATTCACAAGAAAATTCTGGCCGTATTGCTTGCTGGGAGAAAAATTGTATTGTTGACAGAGTTCTTTAAGGTGTGTCAGTTTAAATATGTTTTTGTCCATAGTTATCAATGATCGGTGATCATTTAATTTTTACTTTTTTTATTTCTAAAATCTTTTATCCTGCCATTTACTCGTTTAACCAGTTTTTCGTATCTATTAATCGCCGCCATTATTTCATTACTTCGTAGATAATCCCGACTAACCGCGCAAATCAAATGGCTTTGAGTTTCATGTATCTCTCCTCTGATAATATACAATACCCTAATTTTGTCGGCGAAGTAATACCTGCCATGTTCCTCTGCCAAATTTGCCATAACTGAATTACTGGAATTTAATACCTGAGAAATTAAACCGTATTTTTCTTCTTTAGGAAACTTTTTTATTAATTCAAAAACCTGCTTCTGTAATTCATGCGCCTCAATCCAAAGCTCATCCTCATAAAATTTTTTATATTTATTTGTCATAAAAAATGATCACTGATCACCCATCATTGATTCATCAACAACCCCGCCGCGCTATATTTATTACTTGCGTTCCACAACAACCAACCTGCGTTTGAGTACTTCTCCACCGCGTCTATTTGAGCGCGGATAAGCGCCCCGTCTGAATACACGGCCCCGATATCAAACGCCTGAATCCACGGCCTTACTTCGGCGCGTTTGCCGTCAAAATACGGCAGACCCATTTTCATGCCATTTTCAATCACTTCCGCCGGATATTCAGCTGGGTTATCAAAGCCGAGATGACCAGCCGGATAATGCGACGGGTACATCATTGGACAAATATAGTCAACATAATCCACCGCGTCTCCAAGGCGCTGGCCGATTGACAGACCGTAATGTTTTTCCATCACAAAACCAAACATATCAATGGAAATCCAAACTGGCTGATTGGCTAATTTCTGGCTGATAAATTGAAAAAAAACGCGCATTACTTTTTCTTTTGTTCTGCCGTTGAGGCCAAATGACGCGCGGCTCATATCGCCATCTGACGGAAAACGGACATAATCAAAATTTATTTCGTCAAAGCCAAGCTGAATCGCCTCTTTGGCAATCGCCAAATTATAATTCCACACGGCTTTTTGCGTTGGGTCAACCCATGCCAGTCCCTTTTTGTCTCTCCACAGGGTTATTGATCCCCTCTCCTTGCCAAGGAGAGGGGCCTGGGGTGAGGTGGTCGCGCTGTCTTTCACTCCCCACTCATGTTTTTTTTCAGCTAAAATCGGATCTTGAAAAACTGTCTGCCGAGCGATGACGTAAATATTATTATCATGCAATTTTTTAATTAACGCGCGCGCGTCGCCAAGACGATTATCTTTTGTCTTGAGCTGATTGACAAGCGGCACCTTGCTTCCGTAAAGCACTTTTCCACCATAATCTTTAATATCAATAACAACTGCGTTCAACTCGGTTTTTTTAATCAGATCAATTATCTCATTGATTTTCTTTGGACTGCCCGCGGAGTAAGCCGTCAAATACAGACCTTTAACATTTTGTCTTTTGGGCTTTTGTATTGCTTCCGAGGTGGCTGGCGAAATATTCTCTGGTAAATTATTCAACTCAACGCCAGATGTTGTTTGAACAAATGATGTAAGCGAGGATTGCCAGAACACTAACAGTGACGCGGAGAAAGCGACTATGAGTAACATGAGATAATGTCGAACATGAACAGACATAAATTTTTCCCTCCCCTTACAAAAAGGGGAGGGCGAGGGAGAGGTGTGGTCAAACGATTGTTAGACAAACATCACCCTGTCTTAAAATTTCTACTTCCTCGTCAACGACTCTGACAATCGTCGTCGGTGAATTCTTCGGCAACTCGCCCGCGTCAATCAAAATATCCGGCTGGTCTGGTTGATTCTGAAACATTTTAATTACCTCACTCGCTGAATATGACGGTTGGCGTCCAGAAATGTTTGCTGATGTGGAGATGAGCGGCCGGCCGAGTCCGCGCGCCAGCGCCGAGGCAACAGGGTGAGCAGTAACTCGCAAAGCAATCGTCCCATCCGGCGCAACCACACCGCTCGCCAATCTCAATAATCTTAAATCTTCAATCTTCAATCTTCCAACAATGGTTAAAGGCCCCGGCCAATATTTGCTCGCTATCTCATCCAACTGCGGGCACCATTCCAAATATTCCATAGCCATAGCGACATCCGGCACCACAACCAAAAACGGCTTTTCTTCTCGCCGTTGTTTTATTTTGTAAATTTTTTCCACCACTTCCGGATTTGTCGCGTCACCACCCAAGCCGTAACACGTTTCTGTCGGATACACTAAAATCTTTCCTCTTTTAATACTCTCAATAATTTCTCTATTTACTTCTTTAAAAATTTTCATGCTATTTTCTTAACCAGCGCAAATACGCTTCCACAAACTCATCGAGATTCCCTTCCAAAACCCCTTTATCATCAGTTGTTTCATAATCAGTCCGTAAGTCCTTGACTAAATGATACGGATGCAAAACATAAGAGCGAATCTGACTCCCCCATTCCGGCGACTTGTATTCCCCGCGTAATTTTAATTTCTCGGCGTCTTCGGCTTCGTCTTTTAATTTTTGCAACTTTGAGGCAAGTACGCGCATCGCGGTTTCTTTATTCTGTTGTTGAGAACGTTCATTTTGGCATTGCACTGTAATATTTGTTGGGATATGAACAATGCGCACAGCAGAATAAGTCGTGTTGACTGACTGTCCGCCTTTTCCGCCAGACATAAACGTATCAATCCTCAAGTCCTTTGGGTCAATTTTAATTAACTCGGCCTCTTCCATTTCCGGAATAACTTCAATCAAAGCAAACGAAGTGTGGCGCATTTTTTCCGCGTCAAACGGCGAGATTCTAACTAATCTGTGCGTTCCGTGTTCGGATTTAAGGTGGCCGTATGCGTAATCGCCTTCCACTCTGAAAAAGATTGACTTGATGCCTGCCTCTTGTCCTTTTGCTTCGTCTAAAACTGTAATTTTCCATTTCTTGCTTTCACAATATTTAAACACCATTCGCATTAGCATTTCAGCCCAATCCTGCGCCTCTGTTCCGCCAGAGCCGGAATGAATTGAGACAATGGCATTGTAACTATCATATTTATCACTTAACAATGTCTTAAACTCCAACTGAGCAACTAATTTACCGAGCAACTGATACTGTTTTTCTATATCTTCCCGCAAATTCACGCTCTTGTCCGCTTCATCAAGTTTAGCCATTTCTAACAAGTCCTTAACCTCGCTTGTCAACTTTTCCCAACGTTCAACTTCGGCCTGCAAATTTCCCAACTTTTTGCTTTTTTTGCTCGCTTTTTCCTGATCTTTCCAAAAGTCGGGGGAATTTGTCTCCACCTGCAATTTTGAGATTTCCTCTCGCTTCTCATCCAAACGCAACATAACCTGCAAATCCGCAAGTTTCTTGTTTAACGCTTCAAGTGAATTGACGAGTTCGCGCATTTCCATAATGTACATTTCTGCTTCAATCTGTTTTAATCTGCTAAAATCTGCTGTTAATCGCCAATTAAGATGACAGATCGGAGCAGGTGTATTATAACGGAATTGAGAGAAAAAGCAACCCTAAACGGCTCTTTAACAATTAATGTGGTGGATAAGTAAACTTTATAATTCTTTATCACTCTTGACAAACTTTATAAAGTATGTTATACTTAATATATTAATATAAAGTTAGTAAATATGACTATTCCAGAAACACTCAAAAACCTGCAAAAACTGTCTGGTCTGACCCAGACCGAACTGGCCCAAAAAATCGGGGTGTCTTTTGTCGCTTTCAATTATTGGTTTAATGGCAAAGCAAAACCGCGACCAAAAACGCGGGCCAGAATAATCGCCCTATACCAAGAATACAGTGGCGAGATACCCGTGCCAAAAGTGGAGCTGCTGGA
>CAYSQU010000034.1:0-6790 GCA_964433365.1 uncultured Gammaproteobacteria bacterium | reverse complement strand
ACGCTTTCTTTAAAGGATGGCTGCTTCTAAGCCAACCTCCTGGTTGTATGAGAATCTACACCACCTTTTACACTTAGTGATGATTTAGGGACCTTAATTGGCGATCTGGGCTGTTTCCCTTTTGACGACGAAGCTTAGCCCCCGCCGTCTGACTGACATATTTTAATCTCTGGTATTCGGAGTTTGATTGAAATGAGTATCCCGAAGGACCTCAATCTCATCCAGTGCTCTACCCCCAGAGGAAACACATGCCGCTATCTCTAAAGATATTTCGAGGAGAACCAGCTATCACCGAGTTCGATTAGAATTTCTCTCCTATCCACAACTCATCCCCTAATGTTGCACAGTTAGTGGGTTCGGTCCTCCAGTCGATTTTCATCGACCTTCAACCTGGTCATGGATAGCTCACCCGGTTTCGGGTTATGTGTCAGCTACTTAACGCCCTTTCAGACTTGATTTCTCTACGCCTCCGCCCGTTTTTATCGGGTTTAAGCTCGCAACTGACAGCACACTCGCAGGCTCATTCTTCAATAGGAATACTATCGCCCGCGATATCTTGCGATATCGGGGTTCTAGCTCATTGTAAGCATACGGTTTCAGGTACTATTTCACCGCCCTCTCCGGGCTACTTTTCACCTTTCCCTCATGGTACTTGTTCACTATCGATCATCAAGAGTATTTAGCCTTAGGCCATAGTCGGCCGAACTTCCGACGGGGTTTCTCGTGTCCCGCCGTACTCAGAAACAAAAACAACACATTGATTATTCATTTCGCCTACAGGACTATCACCTTTTATCGTGTTCCTTTCCAGGAATCTTCGGCTATAAATAACCAACGCGCTCGGTTGAAACAGGCAACCAACGTTCTTGCTCTATAACACCTATATTGCAACGGCCTGTCCTTTAAATCTTGCGTCTAAACAAGTCCTAAGACCAATTCTTCCGCAAGAAAACACAGTATAGGTTTGGGCTGTTCCCCTTTCGTTCGCCACTACTAAGGGAATGATATCTTTTCCTCTGGTTACTGAGATGTTTCACTTCACCAGGTCTCCTCTGTGCACCTATGTATTCAGCACACAGTAACCGTGTTTTACAACACGGTTGGGTTCCCCCATTCGGAAATCCACGGGTCAAAGGTTGCTTGGGACCTCTCCGTGGCTTATCGCACCCTGCAACGTCCTTCATCGTCTCTTGATGTCAAGGCATCCACCGTACGCTCTTTAAGATGCATACTACGAAAACACAAAATTGTGCTTTCGTCTTTTTATTTTAATGCTTACATTTTTACTTTACTTATTGGCTTTGAATTGTAAACAGCTGTCAAGCTCCGCGAATAATTTTCAAACCAATCACGCGAATATTTTCCAGTTTCTGGAACACATCAGTGTAATCAGTTTGTAATCAGTGTAATCAATGCTACAAAAAAGACCGCCACCAAGCGGTCAAGAACTGTCTGCGAACAGATGCCCCTGCTTGCTTGGATACTATGAGTGATTTGTGTTAGAAGTAAACATTGTTGTTTATCTAATAATTTTCACCCAGAGGTCCGAACGAAGTTAGGACGTGGCTCCAATGTACATCGGAATGATTGTGCTCACAATTGTATATTATATCCAAAACTTTGTCAAGCGCCTATCTGTGGATAATCTGTGTATGCCCGCGCGGCATAGCAAAGCGAAGCCGTGGGGATAAAAAAACCGTTTAAAACGGATTAAAAGTGCCGGGGACAGGACTTGAACCTGCATGCCATTACTGGCGTCAGCTTCTAAAGCTGGTGCGTCTGCCAATTTCGCCACCCCGGCGCGGTATGGCTAAACTTTGTCGGGGCGACAGGGTTCGAACCTGCGACCTCATGGTCCCAAACCACGCGCGCTACCAACTGCGCCACGCCCCGATTTGCTGTTTTAGGCCATCTATCCGACCCAAAATCTTATGAAACAACTTAACATCATAAATTCTAACATGAATTGTCCCATTTGGCAACACCCTATCACTTTTTTTAACTTTTTGTTTGTACTTCCACACAAAAACTTTCATGAATTGTTTCTCTGGGATTCGTGTCAGCTTTGACCAAAATTTTAATGCTTTGTCACTCTGCGATTTATCGTGTACCATCAACTGAAAACAGAACTTATTATCTTTCACAAGACAAATCTCTCTAAAAAACCTCATCATTAATTTTACTGCCGCTGAATCAGAGTTGGTAAAATCAACACAACGCCACTTTCCCCACTTTGTACTTTTATAACCCTCGGCCCAATAAAGCGCCGACCCGAGAAAAAATAAAGTTTGTCTATCAATTTTCTTTATGTCTTTAGCCGCCTCTTTTTGAATAGAATCAGCGGACTTTTGCGCTATCAAAGTTCTGTTGCGATTCATCAACAACAATTTTTTCAAGCCAACCCGTTGCCATCCATTTTTCAAATTCTTTTTTGCCTTTTTTGATAACTGAACGTCTTTTAGCCAAAATGACAACGTGCTCTTGGGGATTTTAAAAGCGCGACTTATTTCATTGTAACTTTTGCCTTGCTTACGCAAAGCCAATGCTTTGTCTTTATCTTTACGCATAAAAAAATGAACCTATGATAACTGGATTTATTATATCATAAGTTCATTTTTTACGTAAGTGCCGGGGGTGAGGATCGAACTCACGACACAAGGATTTTCCTTTTTCCCGCATTACTGCGAGGATTGGACTATCTCTTCACCCCGATGTAACATCGGGGGCAGGGCGTTAGTGTGGGATTATTGTTGGGACTCACCCACTAGTCTCTGCACCTTTCTCCAATACTCAAACCCGTTGGAGCTTGGCTCAGGATTACCCCGATGTGCATCGGGGCTTCCCTGAATTAACCCTGTTTTTCACCACAGATTACTCTGTGTGGGACCGAAAACCAGTCCTCTGCTCTACCACTGAGCTACCCCGGCTGTTGACCCTGTGGACCAAAGGAGATTCGAACTCCTGACCTCTGCCTTGCAAAGGCATTGCTCTACCAGCTGAGCTATTGGCCCATGCTCGGCTTTTGTGAGAGAATTATAACAAAATCAGATCTATTTGTCAATACACCACACACTATCCATGCGTCCCAACCGAATACCTTAATTTCATCTCTTCTTTTTGCTCAACGCGAAGTTTTTTAAATGTTTCTTTTGTCCACGAATGGTGCGTCAAAATCTCGGAAATCCATTGCCCGCCGAGTAAGTGCGGCATCATCACATAGTTCGCGCCCGCCTCGTACAAATCATCAAGATAAGTATTGTGATAAAGATTAGCGATGATAACCGTCTTATCGCTTGACTGCCGAACATGCGCTATCATTGTTTTCTGATCATCTGGTTCTGGAATTGTTGAGATGATGAGTTTGGCTTTGTCTAAGTGAAGTGTTTCCAAAAATTCCACGTCAGCCGCGTCGCCAAAATACGCTGGAATGCCTCTGTGTTTTAATTTTGTGATTGATTCCGGATTAAAATCCACCACCGCGTACTCAATGCCTTTTTTTGCCAACGCGTCGCAAATTTTCCAACCAATGCGATGGTAGCCAAACACCCAGACAGGGTATTCTTTATTTGGTATTTCATCTTTCTGCTTTGAATCAGGCCCAAATTTATTTAGAAACGGCAGAAAAGCCCGATAAATTTGTTCATTATAAACTATAAAGTACGATGAAATGGAAATCGTTACCAAGGCGACAAGCGTCAAAACACCCAACTCATTGCCGTGAAGATATCCGAGCTCTTGGCCTTTGAAGACCAAAATAAAACCAAACTCACTAACGTTCGCGGAAGTTAATCCAGCCAACACCGAACTGCGCCGGCCGTATTTCAGCCGTCGCATTACAAAATAAAGTAAAATCGGGTCAACAACCAAAACAAACACTGATAAAATCAAAGCCGGGCCGATTGAATCGCGAATCTGCCCCAACTGCAACTCACTGCCCAAAACCACAAAAAACAAAACAATAAAGAAGTCGCGCAAAGGCCTAATGCGACTGCAGATTTCCGGCTGATAAGCTGACGCGCCGAGTGATAAGCCGGCAATAATCGCGCCAATTTCAATGTTAAACCCTGCCCAATATACCAAACTTGCTACTCCAAAACACCAAGCGATAGTAAAAATAAAAAGCAACTCGCCGGACTTAGCCACTCTGTCCATTAAATATGGCAACAAATATCTTGCCATCAAAATAATTATTGCCAAAATAAACATGCCTCGGCTCGCGACAGTCAAAAGCGTTTGATACCAAATAGCGCCATCTTGATGCGTGGTCAAAAAAATCATCAAAATAATCGCCACGACATCTTGTACTAACAAAATACCAACTGTGAACCGGCCATACACTGCCTCCATGTCTTTTTTTTCAGCCAAAAGTTTGGTAACGATAATTGTGCTGGCAAAACTGACTGACACTGACAAAAATAGCGCCGATATAAAACCAAAATTCAAAAACAGCATCAAAATAGCGCCCAGCATCGCGGCAAACAAAAAATGAACAAGTGTTGTAATTATTACTGCCTTGCCAACTCGTTGAATATAGCCGAAATTTAAACTCAAACCAACCAAAAACAACAAAAGCACAATGCCAAACTGCGCGAATGTTTGAAAAAATTCAGTACTGCTCCCAAACAAATTCAAAAACAACGGCCCAGCGACTAACCCTGCAATAATATACGCCACCACCAACGGTTGTCGGAGCAATCGCATAACAAAAGCCACGCTCACTGTAATGCCGAGGATAATGGTGATTTGAAAAAATATGTTTTCGGTCATGGCTACATTATAACATAAAATAGCTTTGCCTGCACTATAAATCTCCTGTCCCGTTAGGGACATCCGATAGTAGCCAGGCACTTTAGTGCCTGGAAAAACATCCTATAAAATTCAAAAGTCCCAGCGAGACGACACAAATAATGCCAAACTTGCAAGATGCAATGCAACGTCATTGTGGGTGTGGAAAAAAAACTTGACAAATTGAGTAATATATACTATACTATATTTAGGCAAATTCAGTAAACTTAATATTACCAAATTATATGATAATCCCAAGAAAAATAGCTAATTTAATTGAAAAAAAGCTTTTTGGCGAACCATCGGTCATTATTCTCTATGGACCGCGCCAAGCTGGCAAAACAACCCTTATAACAGAACTATTAAATAAACTAAACAAAGAAAACATTGCCGCGTTTAATGGTGATGACCTGCGGACACGCGATTTGTTTGGCACGCCAAGTTTAGACCTGTTAAAAAACGCGGTGGGCGACAAAAAATATCTTTTCATTGACGAGGCGCAGAATATCCCAAACATCGGATTAAGTTTGAAATTATTATTTGACAGCTTAAAAATCCACATCATAATCACGAGCTCTGCCTCATTAGATCTGGCAGACAAACTTGGCGAACCCATGACTGGACGCGCGAGCACTTTTGCTCTTTACCCGATAGCGGCCGGCGAAAAACCGTGGGAGTTTGGCGGCGCGGAAACGGAAACCGCGAATCGTTTAAACGAATTCTTGCGTTTTGGCATGTACCCAAAGACATTAACAATTGCTGGCGAAGACGAAAAAAGGCAATATCTGGAAAATTACATTAATAATTATTTATACAAAGACGTGCTGGCGTTAGACACGATTCGCAAGCCAAAAAAAATCATTGACCTCTTGTCAATGCTTGCTTTGCAAGTCGGCTCGCGAGTTTCCATTTCAGAACTGTCGGTTGGTCTTGGGCTGTCAAAAATGGCGGTAGAAAAATATTTGGATATTTTAGAAAAAATGTTTGTGATTATAAACCTGCGCGGATTCTCGCGCAACCTGCGCAAAGAAATCAACAAAACAAGCAAATATTATTTTACCGACATCGGAGTCCGGAATGCTTTGATTCGCAATTTCAATCCGCTGGAATTGCGCAATGACGCCGGCGCGCTGTTTGAGAACTGGTTTATTGTGGAAAAAATCAAACTGTCTGCTAACATTGGCCACCCAGCTAATTTTTATTTCTGGCGCACATATGACCAGCAAGAGATTGACTTGGTTGAAGAACGCGATGGAGAGCTTTTTGGATTTGAGTGCAAATGGTCTGAAAAAAATAAACACAAACTGCCAGCGGACTGGCTTAAAACATATCCTAAAGCGAAATTTAATATCGTCAATCAAAAAAATTGTTTTGACGCGTTAATTTAAACCTCCGACCTCCGCCTAATCGCCAATATCACCCATCCACATGCCTATCTTGACAAAAATACAATAATAAGGTGTTGCGAGTATTCCGCGCATTGGTGAGTTTTTGGTGTATGCGTCAGTGTATCCGGTCCCGATATACCAACTCAGGTTCAACGTCGAGGGTGCCATCGGCTCTCCTCTCAATGACGACGAAATCGTCTGGAGAGCTGAAGCGGGGCCGCGAATTCAGTCGGGCTTTCTGAATTGTGGTTT
This sequence comes from uncultured Gammaproteobacteria bacterium, assembly GCA_964433365.1. Classification (GTDB taxonomy): domain Bacteria; phylum Patescibacteriota; class Patescibacteriia; order Magasanikbacterales; family UBA922; genus CAYSQU01. The sequence continues at coordinate 365 of CAYSQU010000034.1, read as the reverse complement.
CCAAGTTGGAGTTATCACCATCAAAGGAGACCCTGAGTTTATCAAAGGCCTTGTGCTTGGAGTGAGTTTTGGCGCCGACATGGAAAGATACAGTCGCACCGTCCATTTCTGATCCGGCCACCTCTCTCCCCCTCGCCTCCCGGCCATCCCGGTCGGTTGAGCTGGGGAACCCCAACCAACAACAGAGTGTTGTAGCAGGTTGGGGAGGTCGTTCTTTCACATACGTTCTTTTTCAAGACCACCCCACCCTGCAAAGCGTTTGACTCGTTTCAAACTTTTTGCAGAGGGGTGGTTTTGTTTTGGTGTGGATAAAAAACTTGACAAATTGAGTAATATATACTATACTATATTTAGGCAAATTCAGT
>CAYSQU010000033.1:0-6816 GCA_964433365.1 uncultured Gammaproteobacteria bacterium | reverse complement strand
AGTGCGCCGTGTTTTGGAAAGTCAGGATCCTCTTACCATGAAAAATTACATTGGAGAAAAAACAGTAGTGATTTTTGATGAAGCGCAACAAGTGCGAGAAATCGGATTATCCTTAAAATTATTGCATGACACTTTTCCAAAGATACAGATTATCGCCACCGGCTCGTCCAGTTTTGATTTAGCAAACAAAGTCGGCGAGCCATTAACGGGACGTAGTTTGACATTTAAGTTATATCCGTTTTCTTTGTCAGAATTAGAGGCAATGTACAATCGTTTTGAAATTAGTTCTCAAATCGGATCTTTTTTGGTTTATGGTTTGTATCCAGCGGTAGTTTTATCTGATGTGGCCAGTCGAGCATTGTTTTTGCAGAATTTGGCTGATAACTATCTCTACAAGGATGTCTTGGCTTTTGAGAATTTAAAACGTCCAGATTTATTGTTGGACTTATTAAGGGCTGTCGCTCTGCAAATTGGCGCGGAAGTTTCGGTGCACGAACTCGCGGTTAGGTTGAAATGTGGAACAAAGACGATTGAACGTTATTTGGACTTGTTGGAAAAGTCGTTTGTGATTTTTCGTTTGCGTCCGTTTAGCCGCAATTTGCGCAATGAAATAGGCAAGAAAGTCAAAGTGTTTTTTTATGATTTGGGGGTGCGTAATGCGATTATAGACAGGTTTGCTGACTTGGATGTACGCGATGACATTGGCGCTTTGTGGGAGAATTTTTGCGTGATAGAAAGAATGAAAGTTAATCAACAGAAAGGAATTTCATGCGGCGTTTATTTTTGGCGCAATCACGCGGGGAAAGAGGTTGATTATTTGGAAGAAAGCAATGGCAAAATAACCGCGTTTGAGTTTAAATGGGCGAAAGAAAAGTATCGCGCGCCGGAAGAATTTTTGCGTGAATACAAAGTGGCGGAGGTCAAGCTGATAAATAAAGATAATATATTTGATTTTGTTTTGTAATAGTTATTTCCCCAATTTTTCAATCAAAGGCAGGAAGTTTGGACTGGCGCATTGTTTTTGGTATGAGCCAATTATAAGCCCCCACCAAAGCCATGTCAGCCACATCACGGCAGTGTGATGCAACATATTGTCAGAAACGCTTACCACAACAAACGCGCATACCCAGCCCAACAGCATTAAATGATTTTCCTCGCAAGCGCGGGTCTTCATTCTTTGAACAATTTTTGTGAACAAAGAAACGAAGAACATTAGATAAGCAATAAACCCGATTGCTCCGGTCTCTAACAAAAGACGCAGATAGTCATTGTGCGATTCAGCGCTGTCGTCGTACATGTGCCGCGCGCCTCGATTGGCTTCCCAGATTATTGGGAATGTGCCAAAGCCAAAGCCAAAAAACGGATGTGTTTTAATAATTGGCGCGGTTTCTTGGATAAGAGATATGCGCCAAGAAATTGAATCGGCTTCATCGCTCCGTTCAGTCAAACGGCTGATTAGCGGATTGCTCTGTAGCCGATAATTGAATTTATGAACAAGGAAGTTGTTCAAAGGATAAAATATTAAATAGAACAGCGCGATTAATGCCAGTCCCGCCACCAATGCCTTGCGGTATTTAATAACACCCAACACAATGCCAAAAATAACGAGTCCGATTATGGCCGCTCGCGTGTAGGTTAAAAGCATGAGTCCGAAAAAAAGAACGAATAACGCGATTTTTAGATTGCTATGTTTTTGCCAAAATTTGGCTTTATCAAAAATAGCATATTGTGTCATCAAGAATATTAGAGAAAGTAAAAAGAACGCGAATACATTGGGATGCCCAAAAGTTCCGTAAATTCGCCCGCGCAAATCAAAAGTTGTTATGCCAGAGCCAGTGATAATTTGTGTTATGCCAGCTAATATTGGGATAATAGCTGAAAACACAGTGGCAAACAGCGCGTGGCGGATAGTGATTTTGCCTTGTTGAATGAAAACAAAACCAAGAAAAAATAATAATATTAAGTCAATAAATTTTATTGCTTCTATCAGTGAGGTGATTGGGCTAAAGCTCCACAACACGCTCAAAGTAACTACTATCGCGGTTAGCGCCAGCCAAAACCAGCCGGGAAGAGAGCCGATAAACCGTCTATTTTTTATTGTCCAATAAAATGCCCACAACAAAAGCAAAATCGCCATGGCGGCATTAAGATTAAGGTTAATATCTTTTGTTCCAAACACAACCCAATCGCGCCAGTAGTCCAAAACAGGACGGATCGCGATAAATAACAATATGGTTTTTTCGCGCAAAACATAAGCAAACAAACAAAACGCGATAACGAGGCAAACAAGAGTGAACATGTTGATTTTTTTGTTAAAATGTGATAAAATACGATTATAATTATTATAGCATGGCTATGAAAATTTTGCACCTAATCCCACGCTTCAGCGCAGGTGGAGCCGAACAGCTAGTTTTAGCATACGCTAAGTCCTTGCGAGAGCTGGGTTGTCTTGTCGCGATTGGCAGTGTTGTTGGGGGTGGGGAATTAGAGGATAAATTCAGAGAAACAGGCGCGGAAATATTTATCGGGAAAAATAAGGGATTCGTCAATTTTTATAGAAATTACAAAAATTATAAAGAAATTATAAAGAAATTAAAAATAGAAATCATTCACTCGCATGTGTTTAGCGCGGATGTGATGGGGTTTTTGTTGGCAAGAAAATTAAAAATTAAGTGGGTCAGCACACAGCATAATGTTGAAGCAAACGCGCCAACATCGCGAAAAATTGTCTGGAAAAAAATTCTTCGTTCCGCGGATAAGGTAATAGCTGTATCTGAGGCGGTTTATGATTTTTGTTTACGCGAGTGGCGGTTGCCGAAAGATCGGGTTGCGTTGGTTAAGAATGGCATTGAACTTGAACAATGGCTTGCTGTAAGCGCGGACGGACTGTTTGCAACGTCTCAATTGCGGTTAGCCACAATTGGCCGTTTAGAAAAACAAAAAGGCCACGAGATTTTATTGCGCGCTTTGGCTGAATTAAAAACCGATTGGCGTTTAGATGTTTTTGGAGATGGTAGTTTAAATGAAGAGTTGCGAAGTTTGTCGCGTAAACTTAATATAGAAAATAAAATCGCTTGGCGCGGGGTTGTTTTGGATTTGCCAAGAGAGTTAAGTAAAATTGATGTTATTATCCAACCATCGCTTTGGGAAGGCATGTCGCTTGTGGTTATGGAGGCCATGGCGTCTGGCCGAGTAGTCATTGCAAGCGAGTCAGCCGCGGCAGGTCTTATAGAGAATAACAAGACAGGCCTTGTTGTCAAAACAGGCGACGTGGACACTTTCGCGCGAGTAATTGCATCGGTCGCGTCAGATCGCGCGGCTGCTCGTTTACTCGCCGTTTCCGCTCGCAATCACGCGCGAGAACATTTTGACATACGGCAAAACATAGAACTTTTGAAAAAAGTTTATGAAAGGACTGAAAATTGAAAAATTTGAAATTGTTGCCTTATTTTTTTGTTTTAATGTTTTAATGTTTTTATGTTTTAATAATGTCGCTAACGCTCAATCAAATTTTCCGTTGAAAGCCAACTTTTTTCTTAAATGGGAACTGACTGAATCACAAGCTCGTGAGTTATCTAAATGGGATTTACTGATTTTAGATATGGAGATTCAGGCCAACAGGCCTGATTTGCTTAAAAAAATAAAGCAATTGCATCCAGACATTATTTTGTTGGCCTATATTACCCCGCAGGAAATAAAGAAGGACTCCGCATCTTGCTCCAGCGTCATGCGCCGAAAATTAGCTTCCGGAATTTCAAGTTCATGGTACCTCAAAAACAGCCAAGGAGCCGAATTGAATTGGTGGCCGGGAACAGCGCTTCTAAATGTTACTGACTACGCGCCGGCAGCTAACGGCTCGCGGTTTAATGAATATTTGTCGCGTTTTGTTGCTAATGAAATTTTATCCACAGGACTTTGGGATGGAGTGTTTTACGATAACACATGGGACAGTATTACACATTTTGTCGGCGCTGATATTGATTTTAATAATGATGGCGTCGCGGACAATAACGCGGATGAGGCGTGGATGGCGGGAATGAAAAAAATATATAACACGACACGTTCTTTATCAGGCGGACGTTTGATAGTTGGCAATGGCACGACGCGCGCTTATACATCGGAATTAAATGGCAAACTAATGGAAAATTTTAATCCGTCTTTTTGGGAGCCAATAATGAATACATACAAGTTGAATTTTCAAAGCGCTATTTCACCGCGTATTAATATCATTAACGCGAACACATCAAATACCGGGCAGTTGAATAATTATAAAAAAATGCGTTTTGGACTAACTTCGGCGCTTTTGGAGAATGGATATTATTCGTTTGATTATGGGGATCAAGATCACGGCCAAGTTTGGTGGTATGATGAGTATGGTGTTGATTTGGGCCAGCCAACCGGCTTGGCTGTTTCTCAATCAGGCAATTTAATGTATAAGTCAGATGTCTGGCAAAGAGATTTTGAACATGGCGCGGTGGTATTGAACAGCACCAATAATGAGCAAACTATTGACTTGGGCGGTGATTATGAAAAATTGCGCGGCAAACAAGACACAATAGTTAATGATGGCTCAATTGTGTCTGAGCTTGATCTTGCCGCTAAAGACGGTCAACTGCTGCTAAAAACATTCGCGACTATAAATGACGCTGTATTCCGCAATGGCGATTTTATCCGTTTTCTTCGGCCGGATGGTAGCAAGGCGCGCAATGGTTTTTTTGTGTTTGAATCCGGTTATGAGGGCGGGGTTCAATTGGCGCATATTGATTTAGATGGTAATGGCGCGCGCGATCTGTTGGTTGCGTCTCGCGGTAAATTAGAGGCATGGCGCGATGACGGCTTACTTCTCCTCCGCGTGTTTCCATACACAGCTAACTTTACCGGCAATTTGAAAATAGCCATTGGTGATTTTGATGGTGATCGCAGGCGCATGGAAGTGGCTGTGGCTCCGGCAAATGGCTTTGCCCAGCCAATAAAAATTTATCATTACGATGGTTCAGCAATGGTTGAGAATTTACTACCGCTTGGCAAAAAATACAAAGGCGGTTTAACCGTTGCGCTTGGTCAAGATAGTAAAGGCAACGGACGACTTGTTGTTGGGTCAGGGCAGGGGAAAGCGCCAAGCATTTTTATTTACGATATTCAAATGAAATTAAAAAAAACATGGCTCGCGTTTGAGCGCGCGTTTTTGGGCGGAGTGAATGTCGCGACCGGTAATGTTGATGGCAAGCCGGGCGATGAAGTTATTGTCGGCGCTGGAAAAGGCAGGGGGCCGATAATTAAAATTTTTGATTTTTCAGGCAAGCAATTGTATCCGGATTTTCGCGCTTATACCACAGTATCAAAATCCGGTATTGAGGTCTTAGCGGCTGATGTTGACTTTGACGGCAGGGCAGAAATAATCGCGCAGGGTGGCGGATTTTAGATACACTTCAATCGTATCTGCTGTAATTTTGTCCCAATTATAATTTTCCATAACTATCCGGCGGTTTTCCTCGCCGATTTTTTTTCTCTTTTCTTCATTCCAAGAAACAAAATCAGCCAATTTTTTCTTTAAATCAGAAACACTATTTTCTTTGAAGAAAATTTCAGGGTTTTTAGACAGTTCAAGGTGCGCCTCAATCGCGGACACAAGAACAGGACGGGCGAGAGCCATTGCTTGCAGGACAGTCATGGGCAGGCCTTCGTTGAAAGAAGGATGTATCAGCGCGGATGTATTAGCGTATAACGCGTTCACTGTTTTGCCTGATTGAAATCCAGTAAACACAATATCTTTATTATAAGCCGCGATTTCTCGCAAAGCCGAGAAGTATTTTTCTGTGTGAACAGAACCGCCAACAATTGCCAGCTTAAGTTTGTTTTCAGGGTTTTCTTTCTTAAAAGCGTTGAATGCCGCGACTAACACATGCGCGCCTTTGTGCGGCACAAGACGTGAAACCATCAGTAAATAATCGTTTTCCTTCAAACCAAACCTCGCGATAAATTCATCGCATTCTGTTTGGGTGTTTAATTCAACACCGTTGGGAATATACACTGTTTCTTTCTTAAATTCATTTAAGCAGTAATTATACAGTCCTTTTGACACGGTGATGGTCTCATGTGGAAATTTGCACGCGGATAATTCGCCAAGCCGTAAAACAAATTTGGCAAACCAGCCCCATTTTTGGTGGTAGCGATCAATTGAGTGGAAAGTAACAATCACTTTTGTTTTTGGCGCGAAGAGACGTGGCAACCACGCAACCAAAGACGGGCCAACGCCATGATAGTGAATCACGTCACAGCGAGAAAATATCGCGTGAATAGTCGCAAAAAGAGAGTGGGTGATAGTGTCCAAATGTTTGGTATGAATTGATGGCAGATGTTTGATAGTCACGCCATTAATTTCGCAATCTTCTTTTTTTGTGTACCATTTGCGCGAGTAGACAATCACTTTGTGCCCAGCCAAAACCAAGCGGGAAGCCAAATCCTGCACGTGTTTTTCCACACCGCCATATATGGCCGGCATGCCTTTTTGTCCAATCATGGCAATTTTCATACTATTTTTTGGCTTATTTAGGCCAATTTACCTTTCTTATTTTAACACCATATTATATCACATTTTGATAATCTTGTCAAGCCCCCCTTGACAGTTTTTTGGGCGCGTGATATTATGCATTTATCATAACCATAGACAGTGGCTTCCCGACTTTGTCGGGATTAAATACGCCACCGAGGTATTAACTCTTAAAGGTCGAAGACCTTGTCTGTTCTGTGGTTAGTAGCCACATTTTTTATTTGAAATTATGGCGAAAACCAGACAACAAAAAGAAGCATCAGTCA
>CAYSQU010000032.1:0-6898 GCA_964433365.1 uncultured Gammaproteobacteria bacterium | reverse complement strand
CACCAGCTGTTGAGACGCCACCAGCTGTTGAGACGCCACCAGCTGTTGAGACGCCGCCAGCGCAGGTTGACGCGCCAGTTGAGCCGGTAGTTCCAGCGCCACCGATTGAATCGCCAGTGGTGAGTCCAGCCGAACCTCCAGCGCCCCAGCCAGAGGCAAGTCAGCCCTTGGCTGAAGAAGTCCCAGCGCCGCAACCAGAAGGTTAATTTTTTAAAATATTTTTTTGAGTATGCAAAAAAATCCTAATTTATTAAATGTTATATTGTTCATTTTATTAATAGCCGCGCTTGGCGGTTTTGCGTTGTCCTTTTGGCGTTATTGGTCGCTTAAACAGGAAGTGCGATTTTTATCCACTCCTCAGGGGCAGTTGGAGTTGTCAAAAAAAGAAGTAGAAAAGACGGTGGAAGCAGTTGGCAAATTGATAGTTTTGCCGGCGGACCAGCAGCCAACTTTGGCGACCATCCAGGATGTGGCGGCCTTGGCAAAAGAACAGCCATTTTTTATTGGCGCCGATAATGGCGATAAACTATTGCTTTATCCTGATAAAGCAATTATTTACAGCGTAAAAAATGATAAATTAGTGAATGTCGGGCCTGTATATAATCAGGGCGGACAGGCCGCAAAACCCGTTGAGGATTTGAGCGGTAAATTAACAGTTGACGTGCGCAACGGCAGTGAGAAAGTGGGTGTCGGACGCACAATGGCCGATGGTTTGTCTGCAAAAGGGCTTTGTCAAATTAAAGAAGTTACAAACGCTCTCAAAACATCTTACCCAAAAACTATTTTAGTAAATTTGACAAACAAAGATGTATCTTTGTTGGAAAAGGAATTGGGAGTTAAGGCAATAAAAATATTGCCTGAAAGCGAAGCGCCAAGCGCGGCAGACGTGTTAATTATAGTCGGCAATCAGTGAAATCAATCTTAAAATCCGTTTAAATCAATGCCTATGAAGACGAAAACTCTCATAGCTTCTGTAGTTATTGTTATAATAATTTTGGCTGGCGCGGCCGGTTATTTGTGGTGGACAACGGATGAAATGAAAACAGGCGGCTATCAAGCAATATTTTTAACCAATGGGCAGGTATATTTTGGCAGATTAACTTCCAAAAGCGATGATTATCTTGTTTTAACAGACATATATTATTTACAAGCCAATAAATCACTTCAATCCGGCAATGACGCGGAGAAACAGGATTTGGCGCTTGTTAAACTTGGCAACGAACTTCACGGCCCCACGGACAGAATGGAAATAAACAAAGATAATGTGTTGTTTATTGAGGATTTAAGCGAAACGTCAAAAGTGGCGGAAGCGATAAAAAATTATAAGGCGAAGTAAAAGCGAGAGTAAAAAGTGAATAATAGCGAGGCATATCGCGAAAATAAAAATACCAACAAATATATTAAGCCAGTGAAAACTGGCTTTTAGTATATAGTTGGTAGCGTCAAACTGCATTAAAACAAGTATCATATTGACGCACAGCAAGATAAAAACAATCCACCCGAGCCCGCGCCACATGCCTCGACGGTCTTGTTCACTTGGCGATAAGTGGGATACGGCGCAGAAAGACAAATAAAGGAAAATCCAAAAGTTCCATTTGGTTAAATTCTCCGCAGAGAACAGTGTTAGAAAAATCTCTTGGGCGGCTTTTAGATAAGAAAATACGGAATTGACTTCAAGAAGCGGAGATAGCGCTTCGTGGCCGTTGGGGACCAAAAAATAAAGCATAAGCGCGAGAACCGCGCCGCCGAAAATCATCGACGCCGCGCCAACAAAGAAATTGCCGATTTTTTGGTATAAACTGTTTTTATTATAACTGTGTTCAACGTGTCCCAGACCCCCCGTTGTTTCATTTGGCTCAAACAGAGAAATGTGGTCAATTTTGTGTCTAAATAGCTTGGCGAAGAAAACATGTCCGAGTTCATGAATCGGCGTGCCAAACCACGCGGTAAACAAAATACCAGCCCAACCAAACGCTCTGCGGTAATTGGCCTGCGTCCCTTTTTGCAGTTCATTTAAGATAAAGCCAAAGACGAAAAAAATGCCCAAAACGCCAATGAGCTGGATAGTTGTTGCTTTGATGATATTGATGACAAGGTTAGTGAGCATGGTGATATTATATCACCTTTTATTTCTGCACACCAACAATCCGAACCGTTTGTCAAATTTGTTTGGAAAATGTTCAACGGAAAAACCGTGTGAGCGAATGAGGGTTTCGAGCTCAGGGCGTTTGTGGTTGTTTGATTCGTGGTATTCTACGACGAGATTTTGTATATGATTGAATATTGGATATTTGATATTAGATATTATGTCAAACTCCGCGCCCTCTATGTCCATCTTGAGTAAGCCAATTTGTTTGATTTTTTGTTCCTTAATTAACCGCTCTAAATTGATTGCAGGGACAGTAATTGACGATGAGATTGCGTAGCTTGTCCCGAGTGGATACGAGGGATCTGGGCCTCCTCGCAATGACACAGTAGAGTGGTTGTGGGTATTTTTTGATAGATACAAATTTGTATTCAACTCGTCTCCGGAGACCAAAGCGGCTCGAATGACTTTGACATTTTCAGTGTGATTTAATTTGAGATTGTCCTTCAGAAGCTCAAAATTTGCCGGTTCTGGCTCCAAGGCGAAGATTTGACATTTGGGATTGATGACTGAGGCGTAAATGGAGAAAACGCCAATATGGGCGCCGATGTCAAGTATTGGATATTTAATATTGGATATTTGATATTCCGTTGCCTTGTACATTTTGTCAACAAAAAATTCGTCTATGACGCTTATATCAGAGTCGTCGCGATAGACGAATTTGAGTGTTTGCTGTTTGAATTTTACTTCGCGGATTTTATCGCGCACACGCTTACAAATTTTGCCGGCCTTAAAGAACCGTCAAAACGCATTCGTTTCTTTCGCGTGAATTTTACCAAGCCGGTCGCTATGGAGAACAACGTGTCATCCACGCCCTTTTTGACGTTTTTACCGGGGTGAATTCTGGTTCCGCGCTGGCGGACGAGTATCATGCCGGGTTTGACGAATTCGCCATCGCCAACTTTTGCTCCCAGATATTGTGGCTGAGAGTCGCGGCCCAACCGTGTAGAGCCGCCCGCTTTTTTATGTGACATATTTGTAATGTTAAATGTGGGGATATTATATACCAGCTTCGTTGGGTTGTCAAGAGGGGCTTATTGAGGTATACTATAAGTAATTTCTAATTGTCTAATTATTTTATGCCTCTCTATCCCATTAAATTATACGTTAAACACTTGCCAACACTTCTGTGTATTGGTATTTCTTTGCTTTTAAACATCTTTACCTGGATTTGGCTTTTGATAGAAATTCGGCCGCAGACAGAGCCGGTATTTTTGCATTATAATATTTTGTTTGGCGTGGATTTTGTTGGCGAATGGTGGCAGGCGCTGTATTTGCCTATCAGCGGTTTGGCGATTATTGTTGTCAATGCGGCGATGGGCTGGCTGTTATTTAGCCGCGATAAATTTTTGGCGCAAATTTTGAATGGCATCAGCTTGTTTTGCCAATTATTCCTGCTTTTTGCCGCGGCCTTGCTGGTATTTTTAAACGTTTAAATGTATGGAAAGGGGAGCGGATAGACGCGCTGATTATAAATTGCTGGCGGGATTCGCGCTGATTTTGATTTTTGGATTGGTAATGCTTACGTCAATCGGTTCGGCGGTTGGACATGAAAGATTTAATGATAGTTATTTTTTTATCAAGCGCCAGCTTTTATTCGGCGTTTTGCCAGGGATAGTTTTGTTTTTTTTCTTCGCTAAATTTGATTATCAACGGTTAAAAAAAATCGGCGGCTGGATTTTCGCGCTTTCTTTGGTTTTGCTTCTGCTGGTGTTTATTCCGGGCATTGGTTCTAATTATGGCACGCACGCCAAAAGTTGGTTGACAATTTTTGACTACTCGTTTCAGCCGGCCGAATTTGCTAAACTTGGCTTAGTTATTTTTTTATCATTTTTAATATCCCGCTCGCGTAATTTAGATTATTTTAAGACGGGTTTTTTGCCAGTCCTCGGCATTGGAATGATTCCAGTCCTTTTAGTAATCGCGCAACCGGATATTGGCACTGTTTCTATTTTATTCGCGATTTTATTTGGGCTGTTGTTTGTTGGCCGGGCGAACATTTGGCATATCATCGCTTTGGCGCTGTGCGGAATTATTGTTTTAGGCGCAATGGTGTGGGCGGCGCCTTATCGCGTGGCGCGTTTAACTGTGTTTTTACATCCGGAATTGGATCCGCAGGGGATTGGCTATCATACTAACCAAGCATTTTTGGCAATTGGTTCTGGCGGAATTTTGGGCAGAGGGTTTGGGCATTCGTTGCAAAAATTTCAGTATCTCCCGGAGGTCTGGGCCGACAGCATTTATGCCGTGATTGCAGAGGAAATGGGTTTTATTGTTGCCGTTGGCGTGATTGTGTTGCTATTGTTTATCGCATGGCGCGGGATATTAATCGCCAAGAAAGCGCCGGATGAGTTTGGCCGCCTATTAGTTTCTGGTATAATTATCTGGCTTATAACGCAGTCATTTTTAAATATCGGCGCCATGGTTGGTATAATGCCTTTGACCGGCGTGCCATTGCCGTTTGTTTCCCACGGGGGAACCGCGCTGATGGTTGCGATGGCGTCCGTCGGTATTATCGTTAATGTGAGTAAACGCGTATGAAGATACTTTTTTCTGGTGGTTACACGCTTGGCCCCGTCACTCCATTGTTGGCAATCGCCGAAGTGATTAAACAACATCACCCAGATGCGAGGTTTTTGTGGATTGGGACGAAGACCGGGCCGGAACGCGAATTGATTGAGGCGCGAGGGATTGAGTTTGTGACAATAACGACTGGCAAACTGCGCAGGTATTTTTCCATTTGGAATATTACGGATGTTTTCAAAATTATTGTTGGATTATTTCAGGCCTTAAAAGTCGTTTGGAAATTTGAACCGGATTTTTGCGTTTCCGCAGGCGGGTTTGTGTCAGTGCCCGCGCATTTAGCCGCTTGGATATATAACGCGCGAAGTTGGGCGCATCAGCAGGATGTAATTGTTGGACTCGCAAATCGCATTATGGCGCCGTTTGCCAGCATCATCACCACAGCGCTGGAGAGTAATGTGAGACACTTTTCAAAACGTAAGACATTTTGGCTAGGTAATCCAGTGCGTCAAGATATTTTGATGGGGGATAAGGCAAGAGCAAATAAATTATTTAATCTCAAACCAGATTTACCTGTCGTATTCGCGTTGGGCGGAGGTACGGGTTCGTTAAAAGTCAATCAATTGATTGTGCACGCGATTCAGCATCTTAATGGCGCGTGTCAAGTTATCCACTTATCAGGCAAAGAGCGTCCGCAAGAATTGGTTGAGCGCGCAGTCCAACACTTTGATTATTACCAAGTACATCAGTTTTTCACATCTGAAATGAAAGACGCGTATGCTGTCGCGGATTTAATTATCGCGCGCGGAGGGTTTGGCACGCTCACAGAAATCGCGGCTTGGGGCAAGCCGGCGATTTTAATTCCTAAGCCGGGCCATCAAGAGGATAATGTCGCGTTTTTAGAAAAAGCTGGGGCAGTTATTTTAGTTGACGAACGCACAGCAGATGGCAACGCGTTGGCGCATGTCGTGAAGGATTTGTTGGCGGATGATATTAAACGCAAACAAATGGCAATAGCAATGCAAAAATTACTGCCTGTGGCGAGAGACGAAGACATTGAAGAAATTGTGAAGAAATTAGCCAGAAATTAAATAGAAATTATGATAAGCGCGATAATTGACATTTTAGTCGGGTGGGTGGTGGCGATAATCGGTTTTTTGGGTTATGCAGGTGTTTTTGTTTTGATGTTGGTTGAAAGTTGCGGGATTCCAATGCCGTCAGAGGTGATTATGCCGTTTTCAGGTTTTTTGGTAGCTAAAGGAGAATTAAATTTTTGGTGGGTAGTGATTTTGGGCGCTGTTGGCAATCTTGTCGGTTCATGGCTGGCATATTTTATTGGCCACAGAGGCGGACGGCCTTTGATTGAAAAATACGGCAAATATTTTTTGATATCTCATCATGATTTGGATTTGGCAGACAGGTGGTTCGCGAAATTCGGAGATTGGATGGTATTTATTGGCCGTCTTTTGCCTGTTGTGCGTACCTACATATCTTTTCCTGCCGGCATAGCGAAAATGAATTTTAAAAAGTTTTCTATTTACACATTTGCTGGCGCTTTGCCATGGTCGCTTTTATTTGCTTGGTTGGGCGTGAAAATGGGGGATAATTGGGAATTAATCAGACAAAAATTGCATGATTTTGATATGGCGATGTTGGTGTTGGTCATCGTGGCAGTGGTGTGGTATGTGGCAAGGCATGTGAGGCGAAGAAATTAGGGCCAAGAAATTAGAGAAATTATTGTAGAGACGAGGCATTGCCTCGTCTCTTTTGTGCGCGGTTGACAAACATATATATATATTGTGGTAGTTTTATTGTAGAAGTTCAACTGTTTAAGGAGGGTATCTCATGGGAAAGTCAAGAAGAAAGGTTGTGGGGATCATTTACTCATCGGCGAAGGGTGGGTACGTCACCAAGAGGGTTCGGCAGAGCACACGGACCGGGGACTCTCGCGCCAAGATGCGGGCACGTGGTGCGGCGCGTCATGCGCGGCATCTGAAACACTTGCACGCCGGGTGTGGTGGCAAGTTACGCGGTGACTTTAGCAGTGGATCCATGACACGTTTCTGCCTCAAGGATCTTCCGGAAGGACAGCATCTGGGGGATCACCACGTGCCTTCGCGTCCGTGGCGCAACAGGAAGAAGTCCGCAAAGGAGACATCGACTATGCAGACGACGCATGGATCTATGGTTCATGCTTCGGCCACAACGAGCTACGGCTCGACCCGGAAG
>CAYSQU010000031.1:3332-6907 GCA_964433365.1 uncultured Gammaproteobacteria bacterium | reverse complement strand
ACAAAAAAATGATAAGCAAACAACAGGATATTTGCAATCTGTGCTCCAAGTGGTTCGTCCAAGTTTTTACCAGTTTTTAAACATCACACCAGTTCACGAAATAATTGCTATGGCAGAAAAACAAAGTTGTAAATAAAATTAATTTTGTCAAAAAAGAATTTGCCGCCAAAGCCGAGCAAAGCTCGGTATCCCGCCGCAACAAGTAGCGTCGGGAGAAAAACTTGAAATCGTCAAAAAGCGCGCCAGTGGTGGGCGGGCGGAATTCCCTCCCCACACCCTTTCCTTCCGCCCGCCCAATTAATTTCCGCTAAATTCCGTTCGAATTTTTTCGTATTCACCCTGCAAGTTACACAAAATCGCCTTTTTGGCGATTTTTTGGTATAATACACACAGTGTCTATTTTGCTTTTAATCAGAAGTAATATGAAAAACAACAAACCGGCGGTTTTAAGGGCTCTAATTCTCGTCGCATGCTTGTGCTTTTTGATTTTTCCATTTCAATCAACCAACGCCTTTTGGCCTTTTAAGAAAAAACCGAGTTCGACGCCTTCGGCAGAATTGACTTTAATTTTGGACGCTGGCAGAAAAAGTTTGGTTGAAGAAATGGGCGGGACATTGAGAGAGGGCGGTGTTTGCGAAGCGGCTGTTTTGGAATTAGCTTTGAGTAAATTAATTGATCTCACGAAGGAGGATTTATTGGAGGCGGCCAAAAAGACCTTTCTTGATATTGAAAAAATGCTTTTAGCCGGCATGTCAAAAGCCGGAGGTGAAGCATGGGACATTATAGCAGAGATGGGGAAAAAAGCCGCTCAACTGAAATTCAGCGAAAAAAAAGATGAGGACAAGAACAGCGGAAAGAGTGAGAAAGTGGTTTTGAGCGGAAAAACCAGCACAGGATGTGATTTTGTGATGAACGTTGAATGGCGGAAGAAGGAGAAGGTGGTTCATGTGTCGATGAATGGCGATTGTCATTGTAAAGAGCAAATTACAGCGCCGCTTGGCGGAAAGGAAACAAGGAAGCCGTTATCAAAATTTAAGATAGAATTTGATATTGATTATTATTACGAAGTTCTTGAATATGAGATTGACGGAGAGACCAAGGAGGTTTTGGGAATCGCGGGTGGAATAAGGAAAAAGACGAAGCCGCTCAATCATCCTTTTGGAGATGCTTGTCAAATTTGGTATGAAGGAATTGGCGTAGATGAAGAATGGTGCGGGTGTAAAGATGATGAGTCGGTCAAAAAGGTCTCGGCTGGGCCGGGCATTATTAAGCCGGACAGCGCGCTGGCTTTCGTTGATACGGCAATGGAAAAAGTCGGAATGTTTTTCGCTTTTAACCAGCAGAAAGCGGAAGATTTGTTTTTTCGCCTTGAGGAGAAACTTCGTGGATTATTTGGAGACAGTCCGTCCGTCAGATATACAGATGTGAAAGATGAGAATAAAGATAAAGATAAAAACGAAGACAAGCCAGCGCCAGTTGTCAAACCAGGGACCGATAAAAAGGACTCTGAAGAAAAAAAACCTGTCAAAAAACCGGAGATAAAGCCGCGTGTCTCGCCGCCAAAGCAGGTTGAGAAACCAGTTGAAAAGCCGGTAGAAAAGCCAAAAGATGTCTGCGGCGACGACCAAATTACCGGCTCGGAGATTTGCGACGGGAATTTATTTTCCGCGCAGTGCTTAAAAGCGGTGGAAGATTACAAAGCGATTTATAATAACCCAAATTTAGTGCCAAGATGTTTTAATAACTGCCGCGGATGCGAGGCATCTGTGCCCGGTCATTAATAACATCGCTCTGGGTTTAATAACTCAAATTGTATATGACGTTCGGTTTTATGGCGCGGTTGAATAAAAAGTTATCCACATTGCATAAAAATTTGGTTGAGATATAATGATTGAGGCGCTAAAAAGTCCCCGTTGGAGGACTTTTGTTGTAAATACGTTCTTTTACAAAGGAAAATAATATGTCAATCGGATATTTGGGAAAGACAATTAGCATAAGCACATTGACTCAGAAAAAGGTAGGTGATGAGGTTGTCGTCTACATAGCGGAACATCCGTCCACTGTGGCGCTGGTGACCGGCCGGGCCACTGTTGGCATGGGCAAGCGCGTGCTTTACCAGCGCGGACTGGCTTCCACGCTTTCTGCTCATTGGTACGAAGTGGCGGAAAAGGAAAATGTTTTGCAGACAAGTATTCCTGTGGTCGCGCTTCTTCGTGGCGGTAATTACATTATTCCGCCGAATCTCCAGTCAATCATGGACAACGTAGCCATTACAGGCATTGGGCTCAAGATTCAACGCTTTATAGATGCCGAAGGTAGTTGGCGCGCAAAGGTTGATGTCAGTGGAAGTTATGGGCTGGAGAAGTTGAAAGGCGCTAATGTGGTGATGTTTGTTGACGAATGTGGGGCAAGCGGCTCTACTCCGTTTACAGGCATAAGTTGGCTGCGGGAGTACGTGCCAACCTTGCGCAAGGTGATTTTCGTTTGTCCGCTTCTTGGCGACATTGCCGTTGAGAAGGTGGCGAGCGTCGGCTTTCCTGTGTCTATCTTTTCATTTGGCATTTTCAAGGTTCTGCAGGTCGGTTGGAAGAAGACAGTAACTGATATCGTCGTTCCAGAAAAACACGATGGTAGCAACCTCATAGCTATACCTGACATGGTATGGCAGGGGTGCAAACAAGTGTATGGATTCGGCGAAAACGGCTGTTGCGGGTGTGTTGCTGGAGATGCCACAAATACCATGAGCGAAAATACCAACGTCCTCATTGCTGAACTTGCGGAAGCTGGCGAATGGTGGTGCGCGAGAAATGGAAGAATGCCGCCGCCTGAAATTTGGAGCGGTCTTACGGGATTGCTGAGCGGCGTTCCCAACCTTGCTGAACATATCAAGCAGAAAGCGTTTGCAGAAATGCTTGCGCTTTTGCGGGATAATAGTTACAGGCAAGATAGGACGCGGTGTCTGGATATGTTTCATCGTCAACAGGAGTTGTGGCGCGTTATCCACCCAGAGACGACTGATTGATTTTCATCTCAAGCACCGCGGTTAAGCGGTGTTTAGAATAGTTGAATCAAAAGGAAGGAGGGTTGTCATGAGTAGTATTTTCAGAGTGACAGACAAAGGCGGCGACAGGAAGGAGGTGTGTGTGCAGATTCCAGTGAAAGGAGTGTCATTGGAAGAAGAAACGGATCGGGCTTCCACATTCGCTTGCGTCAAGCTTGGAGAAATGTTTCCTTCATGCGGGCTTCATCCGATTTTGTTTGGTCCTCCGCTCATTGTGAATGAGCGCGGCACGCTCTGCGTCTTGTTGCGCGGCATCTGCGAAATTTCCTCCGATTGATTTTAATTGTTGTTCTTTGGGTTCTGCTCGTCCCCGTCAAGCACGAGCAATTCCTAAAAAAGCTGACCAAATGTCGGCTTTTTTAGTTTTTTGTGCTATAATATAACCAAGTTGAAAGTTCATAAAGTTATAAAGTTCATAAAGTTTTACTTATGGTAGATAGTCATAAAGCCTATGTAGTAGCAGTAGACATGGGATATGGCCACCAGAGAGCCGCGTATCCGTTGTTAGATATCG
>CAYSQU010000031.1:0-3232 GCA_964433365.1 uncultured Gammaproteobacteria bacterium | reverse complement strand
GCAGTAGACATGGGATATGGCCACCAGAGAGCCGCGTATCCGTTGTTAGATATCGCGGAAGGTGGAATAATTAACGCTAATAAATACGCGGGCATTCCAAGTTCAGACAGGCGAAAATGGGAGGGAGGACGAAAGTTTTATGAAACGATTTCGCGGATGAAGTTTTTGCCGATTATCGGCGAAACGATTTTTGGTCTGATGGATTATCTCCAGCGCATAGAGCCGTTTTATCCAGCGCGCGATTTATCCGCGCCAACGCTCCAGCTCAAAGAAATTTATGGAATGATTAAGCATGGGTGGGGGAGAGACATTGTTGACCGTTTGAACAAAAAACCATTACCTTTAATTTCTTCGTTTTTTACACCAGCGTATTTCGCGGAAGAGCATAATTATAAAGAAGATATTTATTTAATCTGTTGCGACGCTGATGTCGCAAGGGCTTGGGCGCCTCTTTATCCGGCAAAAAGCCGTCTTAAGTATTTGGTGCCAAACAGGCGTGTCAAAGAGCGTTTAGGTTTGTATGGTGTAAAGGCAGATAACATTTTCATAACTGGCTTTCCTCTGCCAAAAGAAAATATTGGTGGCAAGACATTGCAGATTCTTAAAAAAAGTTTGGCAAGCCGGGTGGCGCATCTTGATCCGCGCGGAATATATCAAAAAAAGTACGAACATACAATCAAGGAATTTCTTGGCGCGAATTTTGATAATAAGAAGAAGGACTTTACGCATCCGCTCACTATCACTTTCGCCGTTGGCGGAGCCGGAGCTCAACGCGAACTTGGCGCGATTATTTTAGAAAGTTTATCTCGGCATTTGGATAAAGGCCAAATTCGTCTTAATTTAGTTGCCGGCGTGCGCAATGACGTGTATTTGTATTATCAGAAAAAAACGCGTGAATTGCATTTGGATAAAAAAGTGAACGGCCATGTCAATATCCTATACGCGGACAATAAAATGGATTATTTCGCGAAGTTTAATCAGATGTTGTTAGAAACAGATATTTTATGGACCAAGCCAAGCGAGTTATCGTTTTACGCAGGTCTTGGCATGCCAATTATCATGGCTCCACCAGTTGGCGCGCAGGAACGATTTAACAAGGCCTGGCTCCGAGCCATTGGCGCTGGAGTTGACCAAGAAGACCCGCGTTATGTTAATGAGTGGCTGTTTGACTGGTTAGACTCTGGCTGGCTTGCTGAGGCCGCGATGAAGGGTTTTCTTGACGCTCCTCGCAATGGCGCTTATCATATTGAAGATATCGTGTTGAGGGGGAAGAGGAGTGAGATAGAAGACATTCATCTACTTTAATTTATGTGGTTATTACTCGCAATCATTGGCTATTTCATCTTGGCTCTGGTAATAATTTTAGATAAGCTTGTTGTCAGCAAGAGCGCGCAGAAACCGATTGTATACACTTTTTACTCAACGATTTTTATGTTTGGGGCGCTGTTGGCTTTGCCGTTTGTTGGTTGGGGATTGTTGTATGGCGTTGATTGGCTGTGGGCGATTGGTTCTGGCGTGGCTTTTGGTTTGGCGCTTTGGTTGCTCTATTTGGGTGTGAATGAGGGTGAGACAAGTCACATTTCGCCATTTAACGGCGCGATTTTTACAGTAGGCATATTTTTACTGGCGAATTTAATTTTGGGTGAAAAATTAACCGATGTGCAGATGGCTGGCACTATTGTGCTGGGTTTTGCTTGTTTGCTTTTATCTTTTGAGCGTAGTAAAAAACACAAGGGAATCCATATTGGTTTTTTGTGGGCCGGCATTTCCGGATTGCTTTTTGCATTCTCTCACGTCGCGGCCAAAGAGCTTTATAATATTTATCCGTTTTGGACAGCGTTTATTTGGACTCGCGCGACGACAGGGTTAGTCGGACTTTTTTGTTTGTTGTTTCCTTCTGTATGGCAAGCGCTCCGCTATCACACTGAATCAGAAGCATACGCTCGCAAACACGCCGGTTTGATTATTATTTCAGACAAAATTCTGTCTGTCATTGCCGTAATTTTAATACAATACGCTTATGCCACGGGTGTCGTCACGGTAGTCGGCGCGATTGGCGGTTTGCAGTATGTGTTTATGTTTGTGATGGTGTATTTGTTGACAAAATTTTTGCCGAGAATTTTTAAAGAGTATTTTACGAAGCGCGAGTTGACTGTTGAAGTGATTGCGACGATACTAGTTGCCATTGGCTCTGCTTTTTTTGTTTTGTAATATGCATAATTTAAAAATAATTTTATTGGCGATTTGTTCTATTGTTTTATTGTTCTATTGTTTTTTGTGGTTGATGGGTCTTAAGAAGTATCCTGTAGAGTACGGAATTAGTTTTGATAAAGACCACGCGTCTTATCTTGGTCTTGATTGGAAAAAGACGTATTTGGCAGCCCTTGATGATTTGAAGCCAAAATACATTCGGCTGTTGGCTAAGTGGGATGAAATTGAAAAAAAACAAGGCAAGTTTGATGTCTCATTTCTTGATTGGCAGATGAATGAGGCGGGGAAGCGTGGTGTGAAAGTGGCGCTTGTTGTTGGACAAAAGACACCTCGCTGGCCAGAGTGTCATATACCGAAGTGGGCGAGTCAATCATCAATGAGTGAATATATAAAGTACGTTGTTGAGAGATATAAAAATAATTCCGCGTTAGATATTTGGCAAGTTGAGAATGAACCATTTATTGATTTTAAATTTGGCGAATGTAAAAACTTTGACGAAAATTCAGTCGCGCTGGAAGTTGCTCTTGTCAAGTCATTAGATGATAAGCATAAAATAATGCTCACTGACAGCGGCGAGATGGGGATTGGATTCCGCGCCAGTCGTCTAAGCGATATTTTTGGCTCTACACTGTATCGGATAGTTAAAACGCCCTGCGGATATATTTGGAAATACCACTGGCTTCCAGCCGGCGCGTATAAATTGAAAGCGCGCTTGTGGGGCAAGGGTTATGAAAATTTTTACGTGTCAGAATTACAAGCAGAGCCGTGGATGAATGGCGCGCATCCAAATGACCTCTCAATTTCCGAGCAGGAGAGGACATTGAGCGTGGAACAATTGCAAAAAAACATCAATTACGCCTCCCGCGTCGGCGCTTCTCGCGCTTATCTTTGGGGTGTGGAGTGGTGGTATTGGATGAAGGAGAAAAATAATGATTCGCGATATTGGGAATTAATACAAAACCTCTTGAAATAATCAAGAGGTTTTTTGCGCACAGGGGGGGTTAGCGTACCAAGTAGCGGT